>JBGUQP010000358.1:0-7819 GCA_045131145.1 Lachnospiraceae bacterium
TGCTATCCAGCCATCATTACCCCTGTAGAAGGTCTTGTACCAGTCCTTGCCCGTATCTTCATATGTGATCCCATCCACAACGGGAAGTACCGTATCGTTCTTGATCTTCTTTACTAAGATCTCACTCTTGGTCGTGGCATCACTTCTTAAGTTAACGCCTCCGTCCTTGGCCTCAACCTTAACGAAGAAATAAAACTGCTGCTCGTTAGAGTAATCATGTTCATCGGACTCATCGTCTTCATCGTATACTTCCGGATCGTCATCGTCGTACCCATCCGGGACCCATCTTGTCATTGCTTGGGATTTATCTTCTTCGTCTGCTTCATCATCTGCTTCACCCGGTTCCTCTTCTTCGTCCTTTTCTTCTTCGTCTGCCTCCTCATCTTCGTCTATGAGGTCACCGCGGCCGTCATCCACTACTTCTTCAAATACGAATCCGTCAAGATCCATGATATCGTACAGGTCATCATACGGGATATTTACTTCCTGGGTTCCGAAAGCGTGATCATTAAGTTCCGATGATCCGAAATAGAAGGTAATACCCTTGGGAGTGATCGTGAACACATATGCAGCCCTCTCCTGCTCGAACTGCTCGGCCTGCGGATCGTAATCGGCAAGCGCCTCGTCAAGATCTATAAGATCCTGGTCACCATATTCTTCTTTTATCTTCTCCTTAAGGATCTCATCAAGTCCTTTTTTATCGGTAATGATATCCGAAAGAAGTATCTCCTTACCGGTAGCACTGTAAAGGTTTATCGCCTCATAATTGTAATCGGGATGGGCATCCCCATAGAAGGTTCCGTCACAGCGGATAATACTTACGATCTTATCATTTGCGAATACAAGACTGCTGTCCGAATTGATGTTGTAGGTATTATCATTTCCTTCATCTTTCTGATTTTGTGCGTATTCCAAAGCCTCTTCATCGAATGCGTCAAGATTCCTCTTCCACTCTTCCTGCGCTGCTTCATCAAGCTGTTTAAGTGCCTTTGCAAGATCGGCATAATCTTCTTCACTGTCTTCGGCAACAAGGTATGAATTACCGACGCATTCAAAATAGTCATTAGAAAGATCATAATCAACCGATTCAAGTTCCGGGCCTTCTACGGCTTCCGGTATGCCCCTGCTTATTTCTTCCTTATCTGCCTCATTCTCGGCTTCCTCAGGCTCATTCTCCTCAGTATATTCCTTCAATACTCCGGATCCGTCGTAAATATTTACATTACATCCGTATAACGATGTCATTGATAGTCCCGCAGTAAGAAGAACTGCTAAGATCCTGCTTCTCTTAAACATTTTACATCCTCCCTCTAATAATTCTTAAGTGCGCCTCCGGTACACCTAAAAATACGTTCTTTCGATCTATTATCATTCCACCTGTAATATAAATTCAGTAATATAAGCTGCTGCGACCCATCCTTTAATGTCACCAAGTGCAGGTTTGAACTTACCTGAATGTCATGTCTGTTGTTCCACATATTACAGAATGTTCTGCATACACTATCACAGGAAGCGCTTTTTCTTTTTGTACTGTATTCACGTTGTACGTTTGCAATACCGGTACGCTTACCGTAAAAATATGTGAAATCCTTGGGAATAAAGGTATCTCCGACAGCCTGCTTGAATTTACTTACTGATCCCTTCCAGTGACCGAACTCTCCCGTCAGGTTCCTCACAGTTGCATAACCCACATCACCGTCATAACAATAAAGTGTATCGTCAAAGCAAACTCCCGAATAAAAATTGTACGGATAATTCAATAATACCTGTCTGGACCTCGATTTTATCCTTTTAAATCCCTTCCCGGCATCTTCTGTTATCACATCATCCTTAGTGTGTATACCGTAAAGCCTGTTTTCCGCGCTCTCTTCATCTTTTTCATCATTTTCGGCTATTATGGCTCCCCCATCGGGATTAAAGCGGACAAGAATATCACCCTCATCATCGGCAAGCCTTACCATGCTTATGACCTGCATGGTCTGCGGTTCCTGATCATCTTCCACGATCACGATCTCATTGTCCTCAACTTCATAGCTTCCGCCGGAAACAACCTCATCGCTCTCCATATCGTATGTTTCGAACTGACCCGAATCATACAGGGCAAGATATATCTCATCATAATCTTCGTACTTCCAGTATCCCGCAACATCATCCATGGTATAGTTTACTTCTTCATCATCCATGGCCCTGTCCATTTCGGGATCGTTCTTCTTCTCACCATCCTGTGACCCGGTTTCGATCCCGGCAAGCATTTCTTCAATATCTTCTATAGGGATATCTATCTCTTCTTCCTCTCCGCTTTTTGATGCATCCTCATCTGCCTGCGTGAAAAGTTCTGAAAGATCCAGGAATTCAAGATTCTTAAGCTCATCCTCATAGAATTCCTGATTATCTTCATAATCATCTATAGGACACTTGTAACCAAAATAGAAGGTGAAGTTATCCGTAAGGACAACTATACCGACCGCCTGCCTGGTATCCTCGTTATTTCCCGATTCCCAGTCGATCTTATATACAGGATATGTGAACTTCTCAGTCAGGTCTTTATCTTCTTCAGAGCCTGTTATTTCCGCGTCATTATCTACCATGGCACACACGAAGTTCTCGGCGTAAGCATCAGGGTCCTGTCCGTCCTTTTGTGAATTGGGTGAGGACATATTGGTGATTATGGTCACTCCGTCTTCGGTCATATCCTCGTAAAAATATGTACCGTCATCATTGTCTTCCTGCTTTAAGTTGGTAAGGCCTGTATACCCGGGAGCCTGTATAGCCATAACATTCCTGGATTCAAGAATCTCTTGGCTTACAATCTGATCTTCTTCGCCTTCTTCTTCCTCCTCATCATCTCCGGGTATTCCCCTTGTGATCTCCTCTTTTGCTTCCCCGGTTTCGGTTTTTCCCGGAAACGTGTTAACATTTACCGTGCAGCCGTAAAGAGTCGTGACGGCAAGTACCGAACTTAAAAAATACGTTAAAATCCTGCATCTTCTTATCATTTTGCATCCTCCCTTAAATGTTTTTGAGTGCGCCTGCTCTTACATTTACAACATTATTGCGTGATTTCTTATTATCCCATCTATGATACATACTGAGTAATACAAGCTGCTGGGCCCCATCGGAAAATGTTAATAACAGTAATGTCTGATTACACTGTATATCATACTTTTTATTCCACATATTGCAGCTTGTTGTCATAATTGATTTACAGTTGGCACTTTGTTCTTCTACAAGAAAATTACGTTTAATATTTGCAGCATCCTTACGCTTGCCGTAAAACTGCGTAAAATCCTGGGGTATAAATGTATCGCCGACAGCTTCCTTGAATGACTTGTTCGAACCTTTCCAGGCGTTGAATTCTCCCGTCAGGTTTCTTGCCGTTACATAAGCGGCATCTCCGTCATATACGTAAAGTGTGTCATCAAAAACAACTCCGGAACGATATTGTTTTGGATAAGTCAGTTTTACCTGTCTTGACTTGGAGGATATACAGGCCCATCCATTACCCAGATCCTCGGTAACGACATCATCGGTCGGATGGATACCGTACAGCCTGCTTTCGGCATCCTCTTCTTTAGCCTCATCATCTCCCGCGATGATGACCGGTCCGCCGTCAGGATTAAAGCGGGTAAGAAGATCTCCTTCATCATCCATAAGCGTCATCATACTTACAACCTCTAAGATCTGGGGTTCCTCGTCTCCTTCAGTGATCACGACCTCATTGTCATCAACTTCATAGCTTCCTGTTGAAATGACTTCGCCGCTCTCCTTATCGTATGTTTCATACTGACCCGAATCATACAGGGCAAGATAGATCTCATTAAAATTTTCGTATATCCAGTATCCCGCAACATCATCCATGGTATAGTTTACTTCTATATCATCCATTTCCCTGTTCAATTCGGGATCACCCTTTTTTTCTTTGCTGCCATCATTTTCTTCAATGCCTGCAAATAATTCTTCTATCACTTCCGCAGGGATCTCTATTTCTTCTTCCTCACCATTATCTGATGTAGAAAGGTCCTCTGATCCTGACGTTTCTTCCGGTATCCCTCTCGTAATCTGCTCATCAGATTCCTCAGGTTCGTTTTCATTTTTTTCAGCTTCTTCGGAAATAATATTGACATTCACGTTACAACCGTCAAGAGTTGTAATTGCCAGTGCCGTGCTTAATAGAATTGGTAAAATCCTGCATCTTTTAGACATTTTAATCCTCCCGTAAATGATGTCGGAAATCCGGGACCGCCTGTTACATGATTATATTACATTTTTTTCAGGCCAAATCATACATACTAAAAGTATACAGTTTAAAATTTGATTTTGGAATATATTTAATTCCGGTTATTAAATAACTGCCGGTATTTGTGGAGTTCATCGATATAGGTCCTGCCAAGATCACTCAGCTCATGACCCTTGCGGGTTATGTATCCGATCGTCAGCGGATCCTCCTCCTTGAGCTTGACGCATTTAAAACCGTCAGCCAGGGCCTTTCCGTCTATCATGATACCGGTACCTATCGCGAACCCGTCAAGACCTATGATCATTTCAAGGGACGCCGCCCTGTCTTTTGACTTTATAAGCTTTGGAAAATCATATGTTGCCAGCGCTTCCTCGGACAGATAGTATTCCGTATCATTGTCCTGGTTGAAGGAAATGCAGGGATAATCACTCAGCTGTGTTATCGACAATTCCTTAGAGCCTGCAAGCGGATGATCCTTCCACAGATACACATATGTGTTCCGCACGCACAGCGGATGGAACAGGATGTTATACTCACGAAAGAGCTTCTTCATGAGCGCCTCATTATCGTTACTGTAGGAGACAACCCCTATCTCACTCTTTAAGCTCCTGACGTCATCGATCACCTCGTCTGTACGCGTCTCGTTTAATGAATAGTTGTAACGGTCCTCACTGATGGTCCGGATCGTGTTTATAAATGCATGGACTGCAAATATATAGTGCTGTATCGACACGGAAAAGAATTTCCTGTTCTGACTGTCAGACAGGTACTTGTCCTCGATAAGCCGGTACTGCCCTACCGCCTTTTTCGCAAAAACAAGGAATTCGCTGCCGGCATCCGTCAGCTGAATCCCCTTGTTCGTGCGTTTAAATATCTGAACGTTCAGTTCCTTTTCAAGCTCCTGTATAGCCATAGACAATGCGGGCTGCGATACAAACATCCTGCTCGATGCTTCCCTCATTGAAGCCGAATTGGCAATCCCTATGACATATTTAAGCTGCAAGATCGTCATGATACATTCCTCCGCTCTGAATACCCACATTAAAATTGTATCAGATATTACGATCTTCAGTTATCCGAGTTATTTATAGACGTTGATAGGATGGGGCTATGCCCCGCCGTTTTCTATGCAAAATCAGGGGATCCGCCGCCGTCATCCGTCAGCTGAATCCCCTTATTGGTGCATTTAAATATTAACATCCGATCCTTTAAGTTACTGAGGCCTGTAATCGGGGTTCCTGTCCTTATCAAGGTGCCCGATGATAGGATGAAGCTCCTTCTGCTTTGCTATCCTGTCCGCAATTATCTGGCTTCTGTAACGGGTAGGGATTATCGTCCATACACCGGCGAGATCGAAGATCGGATTCCTCTCCTCCGATGCAATGTATGCCTTCTCATATTCCGGTCCGCTCACCAGGACCCTGTAAGGGATACCGAAGACTTCATACACTCCGTTGTCGTTCCATACGCTAATCGCCACTTCCTTATCAAACCACAAGCTGTAAGTCAGGTTCTTGTTTGTCTGGGATGTCTCAAGGAGCTCATTTACAATGATGTTTCCCTCCTCATTAACGTGGATCGATCCCTTAAACGCAACATTGGGAATACCCTTCTCACTTACAGTCGCAAGCACCTTCTTAGCATTTTTGTCATTTATCACTTCCACAACATTTTCCGGTAATTTGATTGCCATTATCCATTCCTCCGTCTATTCTATATTCTGTCCGAGCCGGTACGCCTTCTCCGGGTAATCCGTCTTCTCAATATCGGCACGCTCTCCCACTCCGTATACGACCAGTCTGGCCGTATCCTTCCATTTCTCGTATTTCACTATCTCTTCATAGGTTGCGACCAGCCCCCTCATTACATCCTTATCCGTATCGGCGCAGGTCGCAAACAGTATGGTCTTCTTATCGGCACCCTGCAGCCTGTCATTGATCGAATGGAACCTGTCAATGACACTCTTGATATGCGATGGGAATCCGAAATAGTAAAGCCCTGTTGCGAACACTACGTAATCGGCTGCCAACAGCGGTTCATACAGGTCCTCCATGTCATCCTTCCAAACACATTCCCCGCCGGGTATGCAGGCATAACAGCCCCTGCATCCCTTCACCTCTTTAAAGGCTGCATCGAAGCGGAATACCTCATGTCCTGCCCGGGCAGCTCCTTCGGTAAACCTGTCCACGAGCAGCGAAGATGTTCCCTTCGTCCGCGGACTTCCTGTCAAGATCACGATCTTCATATATTATCACCATATCCTCTGAATATCAGTGTTTGGATGATTCCCGCATCTTCTGTAATCATCGAAGTATGCGTGCAGGTCATACTTCCTGTTGATATCATCGAGCCCCTTGGCCAGTGCAATATAATAATCAAGTGAGGGCGGGATCTGATCCTTGAATATGCCGCCGACACCCCACACGATGTATGCGATACTGACACCGTGCTTAGCGAAGTCCTCAGCTTCGGAAAGTACCGCTTTAAGGGCCTCCTCCTCAGTCTTGAAACCATTCGGCTGAGCGGTCTCCACGCCTCCTACTATTCCCGAATTAACATTACCCTTACCGAATACCTCGACAGCATCGAATACACGCTTCTTCCACTCATCGTACCCTACATGTTTTGCCTTGCCGGGGCATATCCACTCGAACTTCTCCTTATCAAGTACCTCGATATCGGGAGTATAGCTGATGATTCCTGTCGCCTCCTTAAGCCTTATAAGCTGCTCCTTGTCATAAGCCGACCCGATAAGCTGGACCTTAATATCATTGGTCTTAAATACCGGTTTAAGCTTCGAGAAGGCCTTGATCAGTTCATCCACTTCGTCATCAAACAGCTTCTTACCGGTAAGGATAGATCCGGTGGTCACCATGATCATTGCATAGCGGCCCTTCTGCTTGATGGCTTCACCAACAGCCTCGGCTATGTCATCATAATCATACAGCGGCGCTACGTGCTCCTTCTGAGCCTCTATTCCGTTGATACCGACCAGGCAGTACTTGCATCCCTCGCCCGGTGTATCCCAGAAATGACATACCCTGCTGATCGCAAAGTTCAGCCTCTGAGGACGCACGTTTACCACGTTGCTCATCTTGGTGCCCTTGCTTGTCGTCTTTTCGTAGAAATCAGGCTCCAGCCAGAAATCAACCTCCTCATACACATTACCGTTATCGGTAAGCCTGAACTTGCCGTCTATCCAGTCGATCACATAAGGATCGCGGACACCTACGTTCTGACCGTATCCGCCTACGATCGTCGTTCCGTCACGGAAGGTGATCCCAAGAGGTATCTTACCGTCGTTTCTGCTGAAAATATTGTCTGATTCACCCTGGTAATCACCCTCATTGAATTTTTTCTGTGCGATATCCGACAAGATGTAGCCCCTTCTGTGTACATCCGTTTTCTGGATTACCAGCTTCGGTATCCCGGGGTATTTCTCATACACCTCTTCAATACTTAATTCCTTGCTTCTCCAATCCTCTAATTTTGTTGCCATCTCACTGTCTCCTCCATTATGGTTTAGATTACGTACTCGAATTCTTCCTCGGATTCGGTGAAGAACTCCTTGTATATCAGATT
>JBGUQP010000359.1:0-2943 GCA_045131145.1 Lachnospiraceae bacterium
TGCTGGACGGAACAGGTAACTTAGATCCGCATGATGCTGCCGGTATATGTGTCAATGCTGTGAATTGCGATGTCAGCGGAAATATCAACCATGGCTCGATAAAGGGTAATTATGCTTCGGGTATCCTTTATACAGTGAACGGAGGAAGTATCAAAGACTGTGAGAACAGCGGAAAAATCGAAGGTTACACTGTCGGTGCAGGTATAGTCGGGACGGCCAATAAAGTTTATGAAATAAGCAGATGCAAAAACAGCGGAAATATCATTGAAACATATAAAGATCAATCGGGATTTGATATGGGATATGGCGGTGCAGCAGGTATAATCGGCGAATCCACGTCTGTTAAAACTATCAGTGATTGTGTGAATACAGGCAAGATCGATTCTGAAGTGGCAGCGGCCGGAATCATAGGTGCATATTCATATTATGAAGATACCGTGATGGAGAATTGCGCCAATTTAGGTGATGTTTCCGGTTCGGAAGCCGGAGGAATAGCATTTACCAGTGAGGGTATAATTTACTATGATTCTGCCGGGAATAAAACCGGTCCGGGAAGGGCTAAGATACGAAACACGTACAATGCGGGCAAGGTAACAATGTCTAATTCGTACGGCGAGCATGGCTGGGGATTCGGCGGGCTTATCGGATTTGCAACCAATGCTGATATTGAGAATTGTTTTAATGCCGGTATTGTTGACCAGAGCATTATAGTAAATACTCAAAGCAGCAATTTAACAACAGGCGGGATCGCAGGTATTATTCGTGATACGACCGTTAAGAACAGTTACAATACAGGTGTCATAAAGGGCGGAACGACATATGCCATTGCCGCTAAAGACACATTTGAAGCAGGAGCCTGCACTTTAACAGATTGCTATTATCTTGACGGAAGTGCACAAAAACCTGCAGGGGATAAAGACGGCAAATCTGCAAGCGGTCTGTCTGCCACTAAGCTTAAAGGTACTTCTATGGCAAAAGCCGAATCATATAAGAACTGGGATTTTGACAGCATCTGGCAGCTGGAAAAGAACGAGAATTATCCATATCCTGAACTGAAAGACAATCCGTATATCGGTCCTAAGGTTGAGATCGATGAGAATCCGGGAACGGATGATCCCAAACCTTCGCCCGATCCGGAAAAGCCCGTAGATGTAGTCACCGGCGGAACATACGTTGTCAATCAGAAGTTCGACGTGACAGGCTTCCTTTTACAGTCCTATGCTAAATATGATATAGCTCCCAAAGGTGCGGCAGCTGTTAAAAACGGTCTTGTAACGGTCAGGAAGGTTCCGGCAGATGGCAAGATAACCATATATGGACTTGTAAAGAACGGCAGTAAATGGGTAAAGGATAAGGCGTTTGAGTTTACAGCGGAAAAACCGGGTTTACCTAAGACAGTCACGTTTACGATACCATATGATGAGACCATAAATCCGGATGATTCTAATGCCAGGGCTTTGACAGCTGATCTGTTAAAGAATACAACACTTGTTCCGGCTGCATGGACTTCGGCAAAGCCCGACATAGCTGATTATGATGCTGATAAGGGCATCATCTACGCCAAATCCAAGGGCAGCACGAAGATTACGGCTATATTCGGGGATCCCGCTTCAACTGAGTGCGCTAAGTATACATTTACTGTAAAGGTTAATGTTCCCAAGATATCAAAGACTGCGCTTAACATGCAAAGCGGTGTCACCCAGACGCTTAAGATAAACGGGGCAGCAAAGACGGCGAAGATAACCTGGTCAAGCTCAGCGCCTGAGTATGTATCTGTTGATGCTGTTACCGGCAAGGTTAAGGCACTGAAGTACAACGCTGAAACAGGTGGTAAGGCTGTGATAAAGGCAGCCATAGACGGCGTTGAATTCCCGTCCTATGCATGTGAAGTGACAGTACCGTCTCCGACTCTAAAGGTCACGGATTTCACTCTGGCTGTTAAAAAGTCGGTCAAGATTGTAGTCCAGAATACAAGATTAAAGACAAAAGACGGTGGAATAACATTTGAATCTTCCGATAAGACGGTCGCAGATGTGGATGCTAACGGTAAGATAACTGCCATAGCGCCCGGAGAATGTACTATAACGGTTAAAACGGCAGGGGTAGAGCTCGCTTGTCTTGTTGAAGTGCGGTAAGTGGTTATTACAATAATCTATAGAAAAATTAAGGAGATATAAGAATATATGAAACTGGGGATCGAAGTTAATCGCCCTGGAATCATAACCCTATAAGAGGCAAATGAAAGTCGATAAAAGCCGATGGATACAGGGCCTCATAATTTCCGAGTTTCATATATCTGCATAAAATCATATGAATGACAATGAAAAAATGGTGTAGAAATGGTGTAAAGTGAAACTACCAAGAACGAAATCCAATACAACAGGTGATAGAAATACCTGCCGGAATTAATCTCCGGCAGGTATTTATTTTTTTGTGCTCCGGGGTGGAGTAGTAAGAGCTCTTTCCTGAGTCCATCCATGGGAGATGCGGTACTCATATAGTTTACGAGGAATCCCCCATTGTTCGCACATTGAAGTCATGCTGTAATACTTTTCACCAAGATGATCATAGCAGACGATCCCACCATTGGGTTTTACCGGTCGTGTCAGAGCCTCTTCCTGAGACATCTTATATACGGTGATACGCCTCGAATATGTTTCTGGACGGATATTCCAGTGTGCGCACATAGACTTTATATTCGGATATAGGGTTCCTTCGTGGTCGGAGCAGGGTTTGTCATGAATAATACTGTGCTTTAACATTGTTCTCCTGTTGCGTATACTAAACAAATTACTGGGAGCATCATACGATTATATATTTTACCCATAGTCTTCCGAAAAAACAAAAATATCAAAAAAAGGGAGTGACAATCTGGAATCCCATTATTTTCGGTGAAAACGCAGCCGAGTATTTTGTATCCTACTATAACTTCACTTGATATTT
>JBGUQP010000360.1:0-7065 GCA_045131145.1 Lachnospiraceae bacterium
TCCATCAGAGGATCCGAGAAGCTTCCCAAATGGCCGGAAGCAACCCATGTCTGGGGATTCATAAGTATTGCACAGTCAACGCCCACATTGTAGGGATTCTCCTGTATGAACTTCTGCCACCATGCCCTTTTTACATTGTTTTTCAATTCCACCCCGAGATTGCCGTAATCCCAGGTGTTGGCCAGTCCGCCGTATATCTCGCTGCCGGGATAAACGAATCCGCGTGACTTTGCCAGTGCTACGATCTTATCAAGTGTTTTTTCCATAATCTTCTCCTCGTTAATATTACTTTAAAACTATATAACCGACGCCTACGGAATCCGATGCCATCTTGGCTGTGCTCTTGTCAATGACATCTATGTTGGCGGTCGTGTAAGCTATCTTGCCGGGTAACTTTATGATCAATGATTCACCGGTAACAATTATCTTATTATCGGCAAGCGCTTCAAATTCATACTTACCTATGGTCTCATCATCCTCGACACTCTTAAGAGTTACATCGGTCGGATAATCGGCATCCATGGCCTCTGCTATCGTGCCGTAGAAGAGATCCACTTCATTAAACGCAGCATAGTCCGAATAGTCCTTAAAGATAAGGTCCGCAGTAGCAACACCGTCAAGGATCTTAAGGTCCTTGAGTTTAATAAGGGAGTCATCCCCCCTGCTATTGCAATATTCTTCTATCTGCTCGTTTATTCCCGTCCTTAATTCGTCCTCGTTGTAATAGGATTTATCGAAGCTCTCAACTATATGATGGGTGATCTCCCCCTTGCTGCTAATGCTTAAGGTTGTATCATTCTGATCATCATTTCCGCCGGAGCATCCGGTTAAAAGACATGTTATAAGCGATGCAAGAATTAATAGTGCTTTACCTTTTTTCACCTGATCACTTCCGTATATCAAATTTAACGCAAGTCTCATTTTATCAAACGGTATCTATAATTTCAAGAGATTTAAGTGGTCTGTCGACAAATCTTTTTCTGTAGGTTTCGGCGAGCGATCTCAGTTCCTTAAGCACCTCATCATTAACGGCAAAGGTGTACAGATGCTCTATGTCCGAATCAATTATATGATTAAGGGCATGAAGGGTTGACGGGAGTAATTCCTTACCGACCGGAATTCCCGGATATTCACCGTTTACCGCAACTGCTTTTATCTCAAATACGGCCCTTACCAGATCATTATTGATATTTGGTTTGATTATGGCTCGTATCGACTGGAATAAGAGCTTGAGCATAAGGACGTCATCATTGTTTTCTCTTGTACAGTATTCAGTAAACTCCAGAAAGTACATTCCCAGATATGCGCCCTTGAAATCACTCCGCAGCTCTTCAAAATAGTGACTTATATCCGCATCGATAAGATTATATGCGTCTCTGCCTTCATATAGTTTAAAGGTACCGAAGGCAAAGGGATTGGTGACAGCCATCATTTTGGATCCCTGTCTTCTTGCACCCCTGCAGAAAGCGGTTATCTTACCGCGTTCCTTTGTCAGTATAACTGTTCTTCTGTCATAATCATTGACGGGAGTGGCCAAAAGTACCATTCCCGTCATCTGAATATAATCTTTCATTTGCTTCCTTATTATTCTTCAAGGTTTTTTCTGTCGTATCCGAAATTCTTTAACAAAACATCGGAGTCACGCCAGTCTTTCTTTACCCTGACCCAGAGTTTAAGGTTTACCTGCCGTTCGATCAGACGCTCTATTTCGTATCTCGCAGCCGAACCAATCTTCTTAAGCATAGCCCCCTGTTTGCCTATGATCATTCCCTTATGGGATTCTCTTTCGCATATTATAGTGGCATCCACCCTTACTACAGGCTTGTCAAAGTCCATCTTATCAACTGTTACGGCAATACCGTGAGGTATTTCGTCATCCAGGCATTTTAAAGCCTTCTCACGTATCAGCTCGGCAGTTATCTGCCTGATGGGCTGGTCTGTGACCGTATCCTCATCATAAAAGGGCATTCCATAGGGAAGATACTTAAATATCTGTTTTATAAGTTCATCCAGATTTTCCTCCTTGAGTGCGCTTACCGGGACAAGCTCGGCATAATCACACAGTTTGCCGTATCTGTCGGTGATCTCAAAAAGCTCATTCCTCGATACCCTGTCTATCTTGTTGAGTACAAGTATTACAGGAACATGCATTCCCGACAGCTTCCCGGCTATATCCTTATCTGTAGGACCGATATGCTCATCTGCTTCCACAAGCCAGACGATAACATCAACATCATGCAGGGCCTTATTGACAGACTGGATCATGTATTCTCCAAGCCTGTTTTTGGCCTTGTGGATCCCCGGTGTATCAAGGAATACTATCTGTCCCTCATCAGATGTGTATACGGTCCTGATCCTGTTCCTTGTAGTCTGCGGTTTGTGACTGGTAATTGCGATCTTCTGTCCGATAATGGCATTCATAAGTGTTGACTTGCCTACATTGGGTCTTCCGACGATCGCTGCAAAACCGGCCTTCTTGGTCATTTCGGATTCAGACATTTGCATCATCCTTTTTTTCTTCTGTAATATCCTGCTTTGGCGCTTCAACAACCGGGCCCTTTACCGGTTCTTTCTTCCTGCGTCCTCTTGTTTTTTCTTTCACCGGGCGATTGGCGCGGCTCTTTCTAACGATAAATCTTATAAGGAGGACAATAAGTGTTATTATAACAGCCCATACAAGCAATACAGGAAGGGCAACGATAAGGCCGACGAAGAAATCAAGGATACCGTTCCATACTCTTCTGCAATTCTGTATAAATCCGTCGCTCATTCTTTCAAGTCTTGTTTTCTCCTGTACGACTACGGGTGTATACTCAATAACCTGTTTGATATTTAAGTATATAGTGCTGTATGTGGCCTGGTTTTTCATCGCCTTCATCTGGGCCCCGTAGCTCTGCATTTCGTACCTTATATCCGTAAGCCTGTTCTCAAGCTCTATGATATTGTCAAGACTGTCAGCCTCCTTAAGAAGCTCGCTTATACGGTCATACTCGGTCTGAAGGCTGTCCATACGGGCCTGCATATCAACATATCTTAAGGTCACATCTTCTGCATTTGAACTTCTTGAGAGTACGTTGGACTGTCCTTCAACTTCATTGACGAACTGATCAAGCTTCTCAACGGGAACCCTCGCGGTGATATCGGCAGTTTTTGTTTCGGAATTGGAATACTTCTGGTTGTTTACCGACATATTCTCTACGTAACCGCCCAGTTCATCTACACGTTTCTCAACATTCTTTACCATGGAGTCTATATCTTCTGACTCGACGTCCATATGGACTGTCTTTATAAGCATGCGCTTATTACCGGAAGACTCTGCACTTTCCTTAACCTCATCCTGGTTCACCTGGGTCTGCGTTCCCGATCCGGAGTCATAGGCCTCTTCTTCCCTTACCATTTCCTCTTCATAGTCATAATCATCATAAGTGTTTCCGGCCTGTGCCGAATATGATGATTTAGCCTCTGCTATGGGTGCCTCATCAGCCGCAGCATAATTACCGTAGGATTCCGAACCCTTGGAGCTTCCGCATCCCGAAAGTATCATTGCAGTAACGATACTCATGATGATAAGTCTTTTCTTTTTCATATTCTCTCTCCCTTCTTTGAATTATCAGAATAACGATTCCGTTGTATCAAACAGTTCCTTTTCCTTTTCGATCGTCTCTTCCCCACCGAGTACGCATATATGACCATCTTCGATCATACTTTCAACATACGGGGCCAGCTTTCTTATATCTTCCCTGCCGGCACTCAGTATTTCATCTCTTTCCTTCTGGATGAATTCAAGCCTGTCATGTGACAGATAGGCACTCATTGATCTTGAACCCTTTGCCCTGGGAGTAAGAGGTACATCAATATCTGAAATGGTACCTATTATATATTTGGTCATATCGCGCTCGTCAGGATCGAAATTCCTTATATATTCAGGAGCCTTTTTGTAGATTTCAAGTGTGTTCTTAAGGTTTGGATCCCTGTATGACGTAAAGTACATGTCTCCGGATCTTGAATAGGAATTCATGCATCCGTAGGCGCCGCCCTTAACACGTACATTTATCCACAGATAATCATAACCCATGATCACCTTGAGTACCTTTAAAGCTCCCGTGTATTTATATCCATGTTTTATGTAATTGCCCGCACATGCCACATACTGGACCTGGCCGCCCGTCTTGTAGCCTTCCCTGCGGCCTGTCGGTTTGATCTTGTAACCGGTATCGTTAAGAGGTTCCGTAAAGAGTGTTTTTTTGAAGGCTTCAACTTCTTTTATGAGTAGCGGATACTGACTTTTTTCAGCCGTGTAGTCAACAAAGAGGTTCTCTTCCCTGAACACATACTTTGCGAATTCTTTAAGATTATCAATGACTTCACTCTTTTTGGCCTCGAAATTATCAACTATGTCGTCAATGAACCTGTAAAAATCAATCCCGTTGGTCCTTTCGGTTAATGCTGCAGATTCCGAGCAGGATGCAAGCGAGCGTATAACAGCCACCGAATGCCCTGACGAAGTCATCGACATCTGAAGCCGTGACCTTAACATATTAAGTATTTCAAGAAGACGTTTCTCATCATCATATATTGATGTGGTGATTATTTCCTTAATGATCTTAAATGCTGCAGGAAGCTTGTCATATAAAACCTTAGCCTTAACTTCATAGAATACTCTGTATTTATCGGTATCGACAGCATCACCGTAAAGGCTTGCTCCCGATGTGATCCCGCCTGTATTTAAGTTTATCTCACTGGCAAGATCCGCATAAGTATGTTCTTTGGTGCTCACATATGCAAATACGTTCCTGAACAGACCTATATAAGGGATCAGCCTGTCGGGTATGTTCTTAAGATCAAATGAAAGGAACAGATACCCTATCCCGTTTGTATATATATCATGGGTAAGGATAACCGTATCCTTAAGCGCCGTCTCCTCATATTCAAAGGGAAGGGCTTCCTTCCTGATATCCGATATCTTAAGTAGGGGAATGGATTCAAGTTCTTCCTTTGTGCTTGGCTCTTCCTGATATTTATGTAATTCCTGCGTGTCTTTTGCAAGGGCTTTAAGGTCATCATCACTCAGCTTATCCTTATAAGCCTTAAGCTTGAGGGCAAGGTCTTTATCCATTTTTGCGGTAAGGCCTCTTTCGGGAGCCAGAACGACGATTGAACTGTGCGGATTGTCAAGAAGGTATTCCTGAATGAGTCCTTCGAAGTATCCGGAATCAACCTTATCTCTCAGTCTTTTAAAGGTGTCGTTTGCCTCTATATGCATGAAGGGTTCAGCCTCGTCATACAGCCAGCTGTCAAGAGCCTGGAGACCGTACATGAGTCCCTTGGGATAAGAACCGAAGTCAGCCTCCCTGTACCTGAATTCATACGCATTTATCCCTGCAAGGAGTGACTTTTTATCAAGGCCTTTCTTAACGGCATTTATAAGAACCGACTTTATGGTTTTTACAAAATCATCAAGTCTGTCTTCATCGGTGTTTTTGGCGATTATCGAAAAATAGGGCTGATATATACCGTTTTCATATGTACTCTGTATATCCTTACCGATACCGGCATCGAGCAGTGCCTGTTTAAGTACGGCTCCCGGGGAAGCAAGAAGAGTATATTCAAGTATCTGGAAGGCAATGTAGAGGTCCTTATTCAGGCTTGTATCGATGACCGTGTTATAGGACAGATATGTATTCTCCTCTTCAGGTTCATCATTCGTTATCGAATATTTCTTATAGCATTTTTGGGGCTCATCAAAGGGCTTCTGGAAGGCTATTGAGGTATCTGTATCTATCCTGTCATAATTGCATAAATATTCCCTGTCTATGTATTCAAGCTTCTCAGCCATATCCATATCACCGTACAGATATATATAACTGTTTGCGGGGTGATAGAATTCCTTATGAAACTTAAGGAAGGCTTCATAAGTCAGGGTCGGGATAAACTTGGGATCTCCGCCCGATTCATTTGAATACTCACTGTCCGGGAAAAGAGAATTGAATATCTCCCGATCCAGCATATCATCGGGTGATGAGAATGCCCCCTTCATCTCATTATATACAACCCCGTTTATCGTAATGGGATCGTTTATGTCCTTAAGCTCGTAGTGCCATCCCTCCTGTTTGAATATCTGGGGACGTGTATATACATTGGGATGAAATACAGCGTCAAGATATACATCCATCAGGTTTTGAAAGTCCTTGTCATTACAGCTGGCAACGGGATAGACCGTCTTATCGGGATATGTCATGGCATTCAGGAAGGTATTAAGTGACCCCTTTACCAGTTCGACGAAGGGATCTTTGGCAGGATATTTCTTAGAACCGCACAGGACTGAATGTTCCATTATATGCTGTACGCCTGTGGAATCCTTAGCCGGAGTCTTAAAACCTATATAAAACACCTTGTTATCATCATCATTTGATATAAGGCATACCCTTGCTCCTGATTTTTTGTGCCGCAGAATAAGCCCTTCTGACTTTAAGTCATTAAGCCTTTCCTCCTTTACAAGCTCGTATGCGCTTAATTCTTTTACCTTATCATAATTCATATAAAATCCTCTCTTCTGTTTAAGATACGTTTAGCCCCGTGTGAATTTATGGGGATCAATCGATTTTTTTGCAGCCTTCTATATATGATATCGCATTTCCCGAAAGTCTTATGGTTTCTTCGATATACTCTTCATCCATTTCCAGCTCTCCTGCCAGCTCTTTTACTGTTACAAGACGCTCCAGATCCTCGGCAAGCTCCCGTGCCTTGTCATTTAAGTGATTGACCCTGTCAAGGACCTTTAAGTCAAAATCACCCGCCGAAAAATCTTCCATTATAAGCGACTCCATGGAATCCATTATCGTTCTTGTAATGAATTCATCAACTTCTTCCGGGCTTTCACATACATCAAGCATTTTGATCCCGGTAAGGATGCCTATGTTGCCCTCGCCGACAAGGTCTTCCATAGCCACGCCCTGTCCCGCATACAGCCTTGCTATATCGATAACTTCCTTAAGATAGAGATTCGGAAGAACGTTTGCCGCTGTATCCCTTTCCTTAAGGACTCCTTCTCTAAGCCTCCTGCGT
>JBGUQP010000361.1:0-5922 GCA_045131145.1 Lachnospiraceae bacterium
TGGTTCCAAGCTCCTTTACCGAAAATGAACCTGCCTCTACAAGCGTATTGCCGTCCTTATCCTTAACTGCGAACTCCCTCGGAAGCTCATTTCCGTATATGTCGTTCTGATCGGCCGTAAGATTATCGTATGCAAGCCTCAGCCTTATCACATCATTGTTATTGACATTTAACTGGCTGTCCGTAGCGGAATTGTAGGCGTTTAAGTCAAGTATATCCTTATCGTATGCTCCCGAAACATACCTGAAGGTCTCAAAATCCTTATCCGTAAATGTCTCGACCATGGTCATAAGCTTGGTCTCATCCTTGGTATAGGTGAGTGACTCTCCGGTCCTGAATCCGGTAAAGACTGTTCTTCCTGCATAATCGGCATTGCCAGAAGAATATATCTGGTCTCTGAGTCCCTTTAAGTTCTCGAGTATGTTCTTCCTGTCATCGGCCGTATTATCATCCGAAGCACCCTGGGTCATGGCTTCCTGAACGCTTGATAACACTTCTTCCGTCTGCTTGAGGGCTGTTTCCGTTACGTCAAGCCATGCTTCCGCATCGGGTATGTTCTTTCCGTAATACTGGTTGATCTCGGATATGTTGTTGTTAAGACGCAGCGCCCTTATCGCAACGATCGGGTCATCCGAAGGCCTTGTTATCTTCTGGCCTGTTGCAACCATGGTATTGTACTTATCGCTGTATTCCTTGTTAACGAGTATGTTGCTCTTGGTATTGTTATTGATTATTCCGTTGGTTATTCGCATACCCATATTTTTACCTCCGTTTGTGGTGAGCCTTGGCTGAGATTTTTCTCAGATGTTTTGCCCTCATCTGATTTTTCCCTCATCTGTCACCTACGGTGACATCTTCCCCCGGAGGGGGAAGACAAGGATGATTCAGACGCCGGTGTTTAGGATCAGTCTGTCATATATCTCAGTGAACACCTGGATCATCTTGGCCGACAGGTTGTAGGCTTCCTGGAACTTAACAAGGTTAAGTGCTTCTTCATCATTATCGACTCCGGATACCGACAGCCTCTGATTATTGATCGACTTGGTTATGTTATCGTAGTTATTCGAGAATGTCCTTGCGTTGCTTGAATTAAGAGCCACATCCGCAAGTACGCATTCAAGGAATTCCTTACTGGAGCAGCCCCTGAAGGTCATCTTGTCCTTATTGGTCTGGACATCCATCATTTCATTAAGGATATCCTGCTGGTCCTGGCCCTGGTCGGGATCCCTGTTGGTGAGGAACCTGGACACGTCCTTCATCATGTTTTTGTTAACTATCATATTAGCTGCCGTAAGCTGGTAATATGAGTCCGACTTGGATGAGAATTCATTTATGTCATCACCGAACATCCACATATCATCATCGGTCTTTTTCTTGCCGGCAAACAGGACCTCGGCATGATTGCCCTTCTCATCCTTCGCCTGCGTCTCTATATCGTTCATGGCCTTGGCAAACTGGCGGACCCATTCATTCATCTGTTCCTGGTAATAAGGGATTCCCTGATACTGGATCGAAGTACCTATCGTTGCATCGGCTACCGTCTGCTTGGCCAGGAACGACTCCGGGTTTTCGTTTATAAAGAAGGTATACCTTCCCACCGTCTTGCCGTCATCATTTGTTGTCTCTTCGTATTCCCAGCCGTCATACTGGAAATTCCTGTTGCTTACCTTGATAACACCGGGTTCGGAATCAAGCGTGCACTTGGTTATGTCCATAAGATAATCGGCGCTTGCATCCACAACGAGCTTGTATGTTCCCACTCCCTCGTCATCAACCTCATAGGGTTCGCTTCCTATCACGCTGCCGTGGAAGTACTCTTCATTGTTTCCGTCCCTTACCTCAATAAGGCCCTTAAGCTCCCCGTTTAAGTTCCTTCCGTATATATTCAGGGGGATGTTTGTTGACATCTTCTCAAGATAAGTCTGTTCTATCGGCTTGCCGAACTCATCAAGAGCCGGGGTCCCGCCCTTCCATACTATATCGAAAAGGCCTTCCGCATCCGACTGGTTAACCTTGTAATCCCTTGCCACACATTCAAGTGAATTGCTCCTGTAGGTGTTTACAAGCTCCTGTCCGCCTGCTATACGTACGATAAACCTGTTGGCGCCGGATTCAAGCTTGCCGCCCTCTTCCGTGTAGATGGGGATCTCCTGTACCTCAACATCAACTATCTTACTGAGCTTATCAACAAGGAGCGCCCTCTTGTCCCTGAGTTCGTTGGCTATTATACCGTTGACCTCGATCGTATTTATCTGTTTGTTCATTGAAGCTATTTCCGAGCCGAGGGTATTGATGTTCTCAACCCTGTTCTTGATCTCTAGGTTGGCATCTTCCTGAAGCTTTCTTAAGTTATTTGACATGGAGCTGAAATACTCGGCCATGTTGCCTGCCAGAAAGAGGAACTGGGTCTTGGTCGATGCAGAACCTGCACTCTTATATATTTCATCCAGACCTGAAAACATCGCGGAAAAGATCGATCCGAATCCTTCCACCATATCCGTCTCGGTGAAGTAGTCCTCGATCTGTTTAACGTAATCCTCCTTCATCTCATAGCTTCCAAGAGTTGCATTTGAGTTCCAGTATTTCAGATCGTAGAACTCATTCCTTATCTGCTGGATCGCCTTGGCGTCAACACCCGAACCTGCCATTCCGTATGAAGTGAAGGTACGAAGCGCACCTGCTGCTTCCTGCTTAACCTCCTGCCTTGAATAGCCTTCCGTTTCCACATTGGCTATATTATTGGCGGTTGTGGTAAGCCATGCATTTGATGCCTGTAATCCCGTATATGCTATATTAAGTCCGAAAAATTGTGACGGCATGTGATCAGCCTCCTCCCAATGGTCTAAACGTACTTCGTATCCCTTATGATCCCAATCTTGTGATCAGATGCTCAAGCATCTCACTGACTGCGTTTATGTATCTGCTCGATGCGTTGTACGCATTCTGGAACTTGATCATGTTGCTTAACTCTTCGTTGGAACTTACTCCCATTATCTGCTGCCTGGAGTCGTCTAAAGAATCAACCGTTAAGGCCTGTGCATCGGAGAAGCTCTTGTAAACGTTACCCGAATTGGATGCAAGGCTTAACATATCCGCATAATAATCCTTGTAATTGCTGTGCTTGGTCATATTGGGATTAAGCACAAGTGATGAAGATGCAAATGCATCCGCCAGCGCATCGGCCTTATCCCTGTCTACCGTCTTATCCGGCTTAAGGAAGCCTGTATCGGGATATCCAAGAAGGGTCGGCTGCTTGAGAAGCTCGGCATTTATCCTCATATTGGATATGGTATACATGGTCGAAACATCGGAAGGGCTGTTGGCGGTGTTCTCCGCTACATATACGTACTTTCCTGCATTTGCCCCTTCCGTCTGTAATTCGTATCTGTCCGATCCCAGCCTGACGAAAAGCTCGATAGGAAGATCTGATTCATTCTCATAAACAGGATTTGTTCCTGCGTCAATGCTCTTCTTTTCGCCTGCAAGCACATTATTGATATCGGTTGCGATCTTATGTACCAGCTGATCGAGCTCGCCCATGGCATTCATGACTATCGAATTAGCTGTAGCCATCTTGGTCATCGTCCTGCCTGTTACCGGATCTGTATATGTTGTACCCCGGTTATACAGATCTTCGACTTCACCTGTTTCCGGATTCGTGTATTCGGAAGTAACATCCGTATAATTGGCCCTTCTGTCTCCCCTTGCCAAAAGGAGTGACTTTAACTCGCCTATATTGGAGTTTTTGGCTGTCGATATCTCCTGGCTGCAGTCATATACCGGCATATCCTTGGCCCATGGCCATACCGGAGTATAGAAGCCGGTTGTCTCATCAAGCTTGGCATCCATGTAGAAGGGCTTATCCTTGCCCCTTACAACAAACGACTGGCCCTCAACCCTTATCTCAACGACTCCGTCTGCAGTATAGGAGTAATCATACTTAACATACTTGGACAGCTCATCCATAAGCATGTTTCTCTGGTCCTTAAGGTCGTTGGCCGATTCAACTGACAGCTCGACATTAAGGATCGTCTGATTGAGCTTGGTAAGCTTATCGCCTATATCATTTATATTGTCGACCATATCCTTGATACGTGCATTTAAGTTGTCCTGATAATCAGCCAGCCCGTCGTATACCGCACCGGCCCTGTCAAGAAACTGACTGCACACGTTCACGAACTGTCCCTGGGTTACAGAGCTTGACGGGTCCTTCTGGAGCTCCTCTACCGCCGTCCACAGATGGTCAATGGTATCCTGGAATGCTGCCCCGTTCATCTCGCCGAGAAGTGTCTCCAGTTCATTGGTCGTTTCATAACATATATCATAAAAGGAACCCCTTCCGCTCTCCTTCCTGAAGGAGACATCAAGGAAATAGTCCCTTACCTGTCTGATCTTTGAAAATTCAACACCAAGACCGGACTGCTGAGGTCCTACGGCCGCACTCTGTCCGGCCCAGTTATACTGTCGATCCCCCTGCAGTACCTGCTGTCTTACGTATCCTTTTGTTTCGATGTTGGATAAATTATGCGCTGTTGCATTCAGCGCATTCTGACTTGTCTGTAATCCTGATGTACCTACATGTAAACCGCTGATAAGTGTCATACTATCACCTCGTCCCTGCTCAGTTCCCTTACCCGGCAGGAACCTTGCATATCACGCATGTTATCACTGTTTAGCGTCGAAGCCTCCTGATGAACCCCCCAGCATTGATCCGGTGCTTACTGCAGACCGTCCGTAGTTGGCTGTTTCCGGTGCCTGCCTCATCGCCTGGATGATACTGAGATCGAAATTCACCATTTCAAGGGAATGCTTGATCAGTTCCGCATTGTTCTCGTTAACCTGTCTTACTTCCCTGACTGTCACTGACAGCTGGTCATGTACGTTTGACAGGCGAGCCCTCTCTTTTGGCTGATTCGACAACAAATCTATTAAGGTTGTCAGTTTTAGTTCTTCAACATCCTTGTTGATAACATCTGCGATATCCCTGGTAACAGTTTCACGCTTATTCTCAAGTGATGTGATCCTGTTTACAACGATCTGCTCTTCGTCCGTGATCTTCTCCAGCTCAGCAACCTTGTTATTCACTATAACCGGAGTCTTCTTTCTTGATAATGTAAGCAGCTGCTTGAATTCCTTTTCTTCCTGCTCTAAACAATCGATAAGTTCTTCCATTAAGCTGGCCACTTAATTATCCTCCCCTTTAAATATTTACATCCCGTACGCTGCCATTAACTTGCTTGCAAAATCATCCGAACTAACTTCATAAGTTCCGCTCTGGATCTTAGCCTTAATGGGTGCAGTTACGTTTTCCCTGACATCGGGTGTATTGGCAACGGCCTGTTTCACGGTCTGGATGTCCTTGCCGATACTGGATATCTGTACCTGGTCCGTACGACTTACGGTATTGGTTTTCTGTGTACCGTATGTCTTCTTGGCGGTATATACCTGTCCGATCTGGTTATACGCTTCTATACGCATAATATCACTCCTTCTTTTATTTCTTCCTTGTCTTCTTCATGCGTTTTCTTAATGCTTACACTAATGTTATCGGATGATTTTGATTTTACTTAACCTCAAATCTCAATTTTGTAAACATTCAAAACAGCACATATTTTGTAAATATATGTGCTGTCCTGAATATTATACGAACTGGAATACACAAAAACATACATATGTGACAAGAAGCAGTATTCCCTGCCATCTCTTAAGTTCTCCCTTAATAAGGGCCGGGATCGTAAGCACTGCCATAACACCTGCTGAAAGAGGAAGATCGATAACCAGTGACGCATTCATGAGGTTTCCCGCGATATTCACCATCTTGCCCGAAGGAAGTCCGAAAGGTGACAGGGTCACAGACAGGCCGGATACCAGCACCAGGTTGAATATATTGGCTCCGCAGATATTTCCAAGCGATAAGGCTCCG
>JBGUQP010000362.1:0-2539 GCA_045131145.1 Lachnospiraceae bacterium
CAACCGAACTGTCAACCGTAAGATAATAGGTATCGGTTGTTGATGAGAATTCAGGTGCCAGACCAAAACCGTCTACCCACAGTCCCGACAGATAGTTGTTCGGATTGGATTCACCTATCGGTTTCTCGCAAGGGGTATCAGGCATATTATAATAGTAAGGAATTCTAAACACAAGTGTTGAATTCGTATCCGCATAAGCTTTTTTCATTCTGGCCGACTCGGATGATGCTGCCTGAATGTTGCTCATGTACTGGTGTTTGTAGATTCCGTTCTCCTTGTTTACCACATTAAACTTCTCAAAGTATAACGTATTTTGTCCCTTTTTTATATACTTGTTTGCAACATATTTTGCACTTCCGTATATAGACCTGTATCGCGAATTCCAGGGCCTGAAGTATTCTTCGTCATTTCCGGCGGCATATATAAGGCCGTTCTCTACAGGCAGCCTGCCGTTAGCGGCGTATGCGCCTATATTGAAGTAGTTGAAATAGCCCTCGTGTCCGGACATGGTTCCCGATATACTCTGGGACCTTCCGTAGAGTCCCTGTTCCTGGATCATCCTTGTAGCAAGATGATAAGGACTTATTCCTATTTCCCAGGCGGCTTCACATATGGTCGCTGCGTAGTTTCTCTCAACACCGTCCGTATCGACAAAGGAAGAATCAAGGTAGGTACCTTCCGCTATCTTCCTGACGCCCTCCTCATTCTGATAATCAAGGCTGTCAAGCTGCTCGAACTGGTATATCCCGCTCTCATCAAGGAAGTTTCTGGGATCCATGTAATAAGATATTATCTCCCGTGACGCGGACGCCCATGTACCTCCGTCAAATCCGTACCACCAGTTGCCAGACCAGTTGTAGGCCTGCGGCTCTGTCGACTTCCACGAAGAGATCGAGTTCATGGGAACAAGATTCTTACCTACCGAGCACTCTGCAGCAACCGATTCGTTCCAGTCAAGCCCCGTATCCACAGCTTCAAATATCCATTCGGGATGTTTATCGTGAAGTGCCCTGAGGCTTGCCTTATAATCATCCGGGAGAGGTGCTATCATGTTCTCAAAATCAGCGTCGGAAGTCGGTTTTACATCTTTCGTTGTAGTAAGGACATTGACAAAGTCAGACCTTATATAGCCCTTCCTTTCGCTGCCTTTGGCCATGAAGTCCACACAGTACCATATGTTCTCATCACTGCCTTTGATAACTCCGAGAATATTGAGACGATGACCCGTACTCAACTGCTCTATGACCATTCCGTCAACAGCCTTGTCTCTTATTCTCACGGCTGTTCCCTTTACGGTACCTGTCTTTTCATCACAGTCCCAATACTCCTTCTCCTCTTTCTTCTCTTCCTCTTCTTTTTTCTTTTCTTCCTCTTCTTTTTTCTTCTCTTCTTCCTTCTTTTCTTCTTCGATCTTATTTTCGCTCAAAGAAGAAGAGTTACCTTCTTCTGTCTCCTTAGCGGTGACATTCCTGGTAACTCCTTCCACAAAATCAGATCTTATATATCCCGTTTTAGGTGTAAGATTGCTAATAAATGAGATCTTATACCAAACATTGCCGTCGCTGCCGGCGACCTGCTCAGTGACCGTTACCGTTCGTCCTGTAGAAACCGTTCCTACCACCTTGCCGTCTACCGCCGTTTCTCTTACATTTACACCGGCGCCCTTGACGGTTCCTATCTGAACGCCGGCAGCCGCCTCACCCGGTCCGGTGTTCTTATCCTGTGCCTCCGCGGCTTTCTCATCCGTTTCCTTCGAGGCTTCCTCTACCTTCTTGACACTGCCCGTCGCCTTTATCAGGTCAGACCTTATATAGCCCTTGTAAGATATTCCGTTCCTCTTATAAACAGCCTGATACCATTCCTTATCATCATCACCCTTTAGAGTTCCGACAAGTTCTACTTCTTCATTCTGTTTGATGCATATCTCTAAGTCAGCCTTGGTTGAGGCCTCGTGGCGAAGGATCGCAACATCGACAAGCACCGTTCCGGCAGCCGCTTTATTACCGGCAGCTTCCGTCTCCTTGCTCTTTTCTTTCGAGCTTCCGTCTTCACTCTTGACCTTTTCCTTTGATTTGGCGATGAGATCGGACCTGATGAACCCTGTGCTGTCCCCGACCTTTATACGGTACCAGATCTTGCCGTCGTCACCCTTTTTCTCATCAATGACGGTTACCTCTTCATCCTGTCTTACACCAAAAGCGAAAGAAGCGCTTGTTGAAGCCTCCTTCCTTACCTTACCGCTTAAGCAGGTGACGGTCCCCTTAACTGCAGTATATGCATATGTTGATCGTGCACCCGCAATGACCATTGATAAAGTCAGTACAGGTAACACCATTCTTTTAAGCATACGGCCACCCTTAAGCCGCATCCTTACATCGTACGTGTCAGAACGCATAATATACCGATTCCCCTTTCAGTATATAATTATTCACTTCCCTCACGTAATATAATAAACCTGTAAAGTGTTTATGTCAACCTTATATTAATTTTTTGTTACATTGGCGATTTTTACTTCTTAAGGAACCTCATTTCACCGGGT
>JBGUQP010000363.1:0-5346 GCA_045131145.1 Lachnospiraceae bacterium
AAGGTAATCTTTGAACCCATGGTTTTCGGATATGCGATCTCAAACTGCATATTACTCTCGACCGGCATTTCCATACTGCTTATCGAATTGCCCGAAAGATCATTTACGCTTAAACTTCCGCCTTCTTCCCTAACGGTTATGGTGACTTTGGCTGACTTAAGGTCTTTTGTGGCCGAGATAACTGCCGTGTCGCCGTCCTTAGCCGTATCAGGTATTGAAACGGCACCGGTTGCAGGGTTTACAAGCACTGCCGTAGGCTTCGATGATGCCCATACGACATTACCGCTTATGATCTCGCTTCCCTTCTTAAGTGCAAGGACAGCTGTCTGGCTGTATTTCTCTTTACCGTTTATCACTACCTTGTAAATGTTTGCTGTCTTGTTTGTTCCGGTTCCTTCAATGGCAAGATCGCTGCCTTCCGCATTTACTATCTCATAATCGCTTTTCAGGGTTTTTACCTGCCTGGTATCAGACCAGTCTGAATGAATATAGAGAATACCGTCATCAGAAATACCGTTCAGTAATTTATTTCCGGAAACCTGCCTTAAGGCAAGATAATAAGTAGAATTATCAGACAATCCTCCCAAAGTGTAGGTTCCATTGATATTGGCTTCAACCGGTCCGGCGAGCATCTGCGTTTTGTATTCCGATTCGAATCCGGCAACCTCATAGAACTGACCGGCAACAGCATTATCGATCTTACCGCTTATCGAATCCGATGTAATGTCGGCATCAGACACTGTAGCGATACTTTCGGTATTAAGTTCAAGGTTCTTAAAACTTAAGGTCTTAATGGCAAGTGCCTTGTTTCCCACACCAAGAACAAGGGCTGATTTTCCTTCTCCGATTGCGTACAGATCATTGCCTTCCTTAAATAACCTGTTATCATCATCGCCTGTGATCGTTGCCGTTCCCAGAACACTTACGTTTGGAATCTCCGCGACAGTGACGCTTATCTGATGAGGATTTCCCTTTTCCGGTACGGTTGCTTCAAGTCCCTGAAGAGCTGTTTCTTCAGAAATGAGATAGGTACCTGTAGTCATATTTCCTGCAGGGTTAAAGTACTCATATCCTGATTCCCCTTTGCCAAACGCAAGGATGCCCTCTCCGGGCTTTATGGAACTTGCGGTCTCCGACTGGGTGATCCCAAACTCTGCAGCTCCTGCAAGCTCATTCGCCGACAGCAGCAGAGGTACCTGGGCTCCATCTTCATATACTATATTGGCACTGAGATCCGGAAGAACAGCCTTGATCATAAGACCTTTTTCTTTATTCTTCTCATTTGCCTTGATCGTTATGGTCCTGGTAGGACTGTTGTAAGTGTAGTCCTCTTCACCGGCCTTCTGATTGGTGCTTAATGACCATACTTCAAATTTAGGATGTAAGATCACCCCGTCTTTATCAGGTGCAGGTTCCATCTCTTCTGATCCTGCATTGTCAACAGGATCATCAATCAATTCCGCCTCCTGATCGGCAACGAGAACATCCGCTTCCTGTTCCCCAACAAGAACGGTGTCATCGGTCGCAATAAGCTCGGTTTCATCCGCCAAAACAGGCGTACTCATGGTAAATACCATGGCCATCGCCAGCAGGATGGAAAGCCTCTGCTTAAATCCCTTCTTCATCTTCTTCAACCTCACTTTCTTTCATTATCTTAATATCATATTATTATATGACTTTTATTCTCTCAATTCAACATGCGTGCCACGGGGACGGTTCTTTTGGCACATGGGACATGGGGACGGTTCTTCTGTCTTCATGGGACAGCTCGTGCCACGGGGACGGTTCTTTTGGCACATGGGACATGGGGACGGTTCTTCTGTCTTCATGGGACACGGGGACGGTTCTTCGACGCAAAACCCGGTCCTTTTAAGAATTGTACGCTTCTCCGCAGCTTCTACCCTAAGATAAACGCCCCGGCTATGAGCATGTCCTCCGGAGTAGTGATTTTGATATTACGGTATGAGCCTTCGGATACATGCACCGGCAGGCTTCCGAAATGCTCCATTACCATGGCATCATCGGTTATCATGATATCCGCCATATCTTTATCACGAGGGCCTGCTGCCTCTGATTTTTTATACGCATCCATCTTCTCATAAGCTTCAAGAATAGGTTCATATGCAAACACCTGCGGGGTCTGCATGAGCCACACGGTACTCCTGTCCGGTGTATCTAATGTGATACCTTCGCTGTCCACGATCTTTACTGTATCTTTGGATGGTACGGCCACGATAGCCGTTCCGTATTTCTTAACCGTCTCATATGCCCTGTTAAGTATCTCATTGTCTATAAAGGGCCTGGCTCCGTCATGGATGAAGACATAGCTGCTTATGTTCGATAGCGCATGAGAACCCGCCGACTCTGCGTGCCCTGCGGGTATTGCGGCATCAGAGAAATCCGTCAGGATATCTTCATATGTGCCATAAGAACCGTCCCCGTGGTTCACATTTGAGCCACAAGAACCGTCCCCGCGGTTCACATTTGAGCCATAAGAACCGTCCCCGCGGTTCATTTCCCGAAGGCCGCACAATACGGAATCATATCTCTCGGCCCCGCCTTCAACGATCTTTATCACCTTGGTCAGGCCGTACTTTTCCACTATTTCTTCTCTTATATAGTCATGGTCTTCCCCGGAGGCCACGATTATGATCTCATCAATAAATGAATCCTGGAAGGCCTTCAGGCAATAATAAAGGACAGGCCTGCCACACAGATCAAGATACTGCTTGGCCCTGTCCGCACCCATTCTCTTACCCTTTCCGGCTGACAACACTATAGCCGTACATTTCATATTCGTATTCCTCCGGATGTAAAACGTGCCAAAAGAACCGTCCCTGTGGCTCAAAAACGTGCCATAAGAACCGTCCCCGTGGCACAGCTAAAAAACGTGCCAAAAGAACCGTCCCCGTGGCTCTATCTTGGCTTCCCCTTGAGGGGAAGCTGTCACCGCAAGGTGACTGATGAGGTGTCATCTCTGCCCCAGCCTGAGATTCGGAACCGCATTCAAGCTTAAGTCCGCAAAGTTACCCTTTATATACTCGTAATACCCGGCAACCCCGATCATTGCCGCGTTGTCCGTGCAGAAGATCGGTGAAGGGCAGTAAAGCGTGATCCCTTCTTTATCACAGGCTTCCTTCATCGATGCCCTGAGGGCCGAATTGGAAGCAACACCACCGGCCAGGGCGAACTTCTTATAACCGCCCGCCTTAAGAGCATTTATCGAGTGCTCTGTCAGCACGTCGGTCACGGCCTTCTGGAAGGACGCCGCAACATCCGGAACGCTTATCTCCCGTCCGGCCATCTTCTCGGAATTAAGGTAATTTAGGACTGCCGACTTAAGCCCGCTGAAGGAAAAGTCATACTCACCATCTCTTACCTTGGCCCTCGGAAAGTCAATCGCCAGAGGATCTCCTTCCTTTGCCACCTTATCTATCTTGGGCCCGCCCGGATAACCAAGCCCTATCGCCCTTGCCACCTTGTCAAATGCCTCACCTGCGGCATCGTCCCTTGTACGGCCAAGGATCTCATATACCCCGTAGTCTGCCACCTTCACAAGATGGGTATGGCCGCCTGATACGACCAGGGAGATGAAGGGGGGCTCTAAATCCCTGTTTTCTATATAATTCGCACATATATGACCCTCGATATGATGGACGCCTATAAGGGGAATGCCTGTAGCAAAGCTTATTGCCTTGGCCTCGGCAACTCCAACCAGAAGGGCACCCACAAGGCCCGGCCCGTAGGTCACTGCAATACCGTCCATATCGCGAAGCTTCATACCGGCTTCCGTAAGTGCCTGCGATATTACCTGATTTATCCTCTCTGTGTGTTTTCTGGATGCTATCTCGGGAACCACTCCCCCGTAAAGGGTGTGTATGTCTATCTGTGATGATATGATATTTGATAAAACCTCCCGCCCGTTACGCACGACCGATGCGGCCGTCTCATCGCAGGAGCTCTCTATTGCCAGTATGTGTATATCTTTATTATCCATAAAATACTATGCTCTCATATTCCTGTTTTATTGCGAAAAGCCGTTAATCTTCCTTATCCCTGTCCTTGTCGTATATCCGCCATCCGAATATCTTCCAATGTCCCTGCATATCCTTGCGCAGCAGGAACTCCTCCTGGGTGGCAACCATCTTGGTCCCCTCCCTTATCGTAAATACGCACATGGCCTTGGCCCAGTCGGCGTTCTCATACCTGTAATAGTCAATATCCGCAGCGGATGAAACCGAGTAGCTGGAAATATTCCTGTCGTTGCTCTTGAAGATATCTATCGAAGTCTTAAGGTCATTAAGATATCTCTCATCATCCTGCTGGGCCCTCAGTTCATCATCCAGAAGGTCGCGTGATTTTGCCGCCATTTCGTCAAGCTGCTCGGGCGTATAAGGCTCCGAGTAGAAGCAGCGGGTGATCTCGCTGTAATACTTAAGGACCTCCTTGGGCGTTCCCGGGTAGTTGTCATCAAGGTCCCTGGCCAGGACCTCCTCCACGGCACTCAGCATCTCGGGCGTGGCTTCGCTGGGTTTATTGCGCAATGCAACCATGGCAAAACCGCCGACAACTATCGCTGCCAGTATAAACAGGATCACTATTCTTTTGGCCGAGTCATTTCGTCTTCTCGCCATTCTCTTCCCTGATCTCCTCATCCCTGAGTTTATTACCCCGGGCTTCCTCATGGCCGGGGCCCCTTACCTTATATTACTCCTCTTCGATAAACTTCAAAGTCACGCTTCTTCCATCCTTGGCCACATGCGTGTTCTCAAATATCTTCCTTACTGCTCCCTCGTAGTTCTTCGGGTATGACAGCGACGGACTGTAATGTGTGAGCCACAGCTCCTTAACTTCCGCCTGTCTGGCCATCCTTGCGGCCTCATAAAAAGTCATATGCTTATGGTCCTTGGCCTTATCGTCCATATCCGGCTCCCCGTACATCCCCTCGCATATGAAGAGATCCGAGTCCTTCGCATTTGAAACTATAAGGTCCGTGGGCCGTGAGTCCGTACAGTAAGTCAGCTTTATGCCCTTCCTGTCGGGCCCGAGCACCATATCCGGTGTGAATGTCCTGCCCTCGAATTCAATGGTCTCGCCCTTCTGGAGGGGATTCCAGAACTTAAGGGGTATATCGGCTGCCTTGGCGGCGTCTACCGAGAATTTACCTACCCGGTCTATATAAATGCTGTAGCCGTAGCAGGTTACGTTATGATTGGCACGGAAGGCCTTGAGCCTGTATCCGTCCATCTGTATCTCTTCTTCCTGTTCTGACAGCTCCCTGAAGTTTATCTCAAAGGGAAGCTCCGGAGCTATCACCCTGAGGGAATTGACCACCCTGGTCAAACC
>JBGUQP010000364.1:0-3798 GCA_045131145.1 Lachnospiraceae bacterium
GGAGAGCTGCTTAACAAGCAGGCAGAGATTTATGAGACTCTCGGAGTGGCATTACCAACCTCGTCATGTTAATCCGAGAATCCAGGAGTGAGGGAAAAAGATGGAAAAGATAATGTACTTCTGTAAGAAGTGTGACAAGCTGTATAAAGTGGGTGGCTCGGGCAGGATAGTAAAGTGTAACAGCTGCGGCCGGGAGCTGGTTGATCTTAAGATGACTGATAAAGAGTATGAAGCATTGGATTATTCGGAGAAGAATTCGGTTAAGTATCATGCCCGTATGGTCAAAACCGGACAGGATGAAACGGATGCTGATAAAGGGTCAGGTACTGCTGAATCAGGAGAAGATGCTTCCACGGTTGACAGCTTCTGGAACAATTCCCTCTTTGAAGACAAGCCCGAAGAAGAAAAAACTGATGCTGCACCTATGAAAACGAGTAGCGGGTCATTTTTCTCTATGATGCCGGATGGCCCTTCCGATGAGAAATCATATGAGCCGGTATATGCGTTCGACAATCCCGTAAAGAATTCCCCGGAGAATACGGTTGTACCGGGAAGACCGGAGAAACACGAAGATGATGACTGGTCTGATAAGAGAGTAAATTTCTTTCTTATACCGTTTTTTTCTTTTGTTCCCACAAAATACAGACAGCTGGTAATTGAAAAGGGCGGGAAGGTTTTCGGGGCCCTCCTCATTTGGTTTGTTATCCTTAATATCATCACAGGAATAATTGCTGCATCCGGGATCGACAAGGTGGCAGATGAGTTAAGAGAGGAACTGCCTGATTTTGAACTGGCAAACGGAAGGATGACCATTGAGACTCCAATGCTTGAGGATAAGGACGGTACATACATTGAGATAGACGATTCTTTAAGCGGTATAACTGCTTCGAATATAGATGAAATTTATAAGTCCGGATACTATAAGCAGATTCTTATAGCAGGGAGTGATTCCGCAGGTATTTATTCGGATGGAAGAGTACAGGTCTTAAAATATTCGGATCTGAACGGATTTGAGATGTCCAGGGAGAAGCTGTGCAATAAATGGATACCGATGCTTAAGCCGTTAATAATCATATTTATGATAATAGGGGCATTTTTCTCAATAGGAGTCTATTATTTGGCAGCACTTATAATTCAATTCCCTGCCGGATTCCTTGGAGGCCTTATTACAAAACGGGAATTCGGAAGCGTTGAAAGGTTCAGGATCACTGTCCTTGCAAAGTTTCCGGTGTTTGTGCTCATATATATCATAAAGAAGTTCAGCTTGAAGGTTAATCTGCTTGTTAATATAGTTTTACAGCTTATCTTCATTTTGCTTGTGATGTATTTCTATGACAAGATGATGGCTGAGGAATAGGTAAAATATTTAAAGATTGTTTGGTTTTAATGGAGGAGATAAAATGCAGATACCCATAACCGATATCAAAGGAATAAGGATAGGACAGGTGGAGAATGCTCAAGCTGCTACAGGATGTACCGTTTTCATAAGTGAAAAAGGTATGAGGGCAGGACTGGACGTCCGGGGCGGCGGCCCTGCATCAAGGGACAGCCAGCTGCTTAATCCGATCATGGCAGCTCAGTTCATCCATGGAATCGTCCTGGGAGGAGGCAGCGCTTTCGGACTTAATGCCGCAGGAGGTGTACAGGACTACCTTGAAGAACATGATATAGGTTTTGATGTTGGCGTGACCAAGGTCCCGCTTGTCGTCCAGTCGGATATTTTTGACCTTACCGTGGGTGATATGAGAGTCAGGCCTGACCGTGAAATGGGCTATGAGGCAGCTAGACTTGCCATGGAAACACCCAACTACAAGGATGGCAACTTCGGCGGAGGTGTAGGTGCGTCGGTTGGTAAGTATTGTGGGATGGAAACCTGTATGAAGACAGGGATTGGCAGTTATGCTATAAGGACAGGTGAACTTGAGATTGGTGCGGTTGTTATACTGAATTCACTTGGCGATATATATGATCATAAGACCGGGAAGAAAATTGCAGGCCTGCTTAATGAAGACAAGTCGGGTTTCAGGGATACGGTCGAGATGATGAAGCTGAATACGGAAGTTGTTGAGAATAAATTCACCGGCAATACAACGGTCGGGATAGTCATGACCAATGCATACTTTGAGAAACCGGCCCTGTGTAAGATAGCCGGAATGACTCATGACGGTTATGCAAGATCTATCAATCCGGTCCACACATCTGCAGACGGGGACAGCATATATGCGGTATCGCTTGGAGATATTAAGGCTGATCTGGATATTGTGGGTGTTCTAGCAGCAGAGGTTATGTGTGAAGCAATAAAGAGTGCGGTAAACAATGCGGAAAGTGCATATGGATTACCTGCAGCACGAGATATTAACTTATCTTTTAAGTAAAAACCAAGTTACAGCATTTATGGGGAAATTATGCAGTACAGAAAAGACAAACACGGTGAAGAACTGTCTTTGCTTGGCTTCGGGTGTATGCGATTCAGCCAGAAGAACGGGAAGATCGATATCGATAAGGCCGAGCAGGAGATAATGGCGGCATATAATGCCGGTGTCAACTATTTCGATACGGCGTATGTCTACAGCGGCAGTGAAGTTACGGTCGGTGAGATATTCGTGCGCAATAATATCCGTAAGGACATAAAGATCGCGACCAAGCTGCCCCAATACCTTGTCGGGAACAATGCTGCCCTTGACAGGTATTTTAATGAGCAGCTCACTAGGCTTCGAACCGACTACGTTGATTACTACCTTATGCATCACGTAACTGACCTTGCCATGTGGGAGAAGCTTAAGAATGTAGGTGTTATAGACTGGATAAAAGAGAAGAAGAAAAGCGGCGCGATTCGCAACATCGGTTTTTCCTATCACGGTAATTCGGACGGTTTCTTAAAAATACTCAACGATTACGACTGGGATATCTGTCAGATCCAGTATAATTACTTCGATGAACATTCACAGGCGGGTGTTGAAGGTCTTAAGGCAGCCGCAGCCAAAGGAATTCCCGTAGTTATAATGGAGCCTCTTCGCGGAGGTAAGCTTGTAAACATGCTTCCCGAAAGTGCGAAGAAGGTCATGAGGGAGAGCGGCAGGCCATGGTCGAGTGCCGAATGGAGCTTCAGGTGGCTATATAACCAGCCGGAGGTAACGGTAGTATTATCGGGCATGAATTCTCTTGAGATGGTTGATGAGAACTGCCGTATCGCATCCGAAGCGGGTGTGGGTGACTTTAAAGAGAGTGACTTTGAAATACTTAACAAGGTTAGTGAGAAGATAAGGGAGCAGGAGAAGGTGGGATGCACCGGATGCCGTTACTGTATGCCGTGTCCCAAGGGAGTGGATATACCGGGAACCTTCCGCTGCTACAATGCCATGTATATAGAATCCAAGAAAGAGGGACGGTTCCAGTATGCACAGACAGTTGGGCTTACCAAGGAACCTGCATTCGCTTCACAGTGTATCGAATGCGGCAAGTGCGAACAGCACTGTCCTCAGGAGATTAAAATAAGGGAGAAGCTTAAGGAAGCAGACAGGGCTCTTAGGCCGCTGCCTTATAAGATAGGGATAAATGTTGTAAGAAAGTTTATGTTCAGAAAGTCTAAATAGAATTAATTGGAGGATTTATATGCGTAAAAAAGGATTTATGAAGTTGTTAGCGGTAGTTCTTGCAGCTGCCATGGTTTTAGGTCAGACACAGATAAGTGTTTCGGCTGACATGATTGATGATGGGCTTATTGAAGAAACATCTGAAAGTATTTTGATATCTGAAGATGAACCGTTGTCTGCAGATATTTCGGAAGAGAATGAAGCC
>JBGUQP010000365.1:0-3785 GCA_045131145.1 Lachnospiraceae bacterium
AGTTATTTTAAGATCTCGGGAGGCAAGAGGGTCTTTAAGATGGCTCCCATCCATCATCATTTCGAATTGTGCGGATGGTCTGAAACAAGGATCGTTGCCGTATTTACAATAATCACGATCCTTCTTTCCGTAATTGGATATTTGGCCCGGTAAAGGAGTTGACATGGATAAGGATAATGTTCTGGTTGTTGGGACCGGTATCAGCGGAATAAGTGCCTGTGACCTTTTAAGGTCAAAGGGAGAAGCATGTGTTCTGTTTGATTCCAATGATAAACTGGATGAAGAGACTGTACGGGAGAAGCTTAAGATCAGGGATAAGGTAACGATATGCTTTGGAGATCTTCCTGATGATTTAAGGTCTACGGTTAAGCTTGCTGTATTAAGCCCCGGTGTTCCGGTTGATTCTTCTTTCGTAACAGGTCTTAAGGATGCAGGTATACCTGTGATAGGAGAGGTAGAACTTGCCTACCGCTATGACCTCGGGAGGGTCATAGCCATAACGGGTACCAACGGTAAGACAACGACAACTGCTCTTACGGGTAAGATCATGTCGGATCATCTTGATAAGGTATTTGTTGTCGGCAATATCGGCAATCCATATACGGGCGAGGTTATAGCGTCTGCGGAGGATTCCGTATCGGTGGCTGAGATAAGCAGCTTCCAGCTTGAAACGATCGTTGATTTCAGGCCTTTCGTAAGTGCGATATTAAATATAACACCGGATCATTTGAACAGGCATCACACGCTTGAGAAGTATATAGAGGTCAAGGAGGATATCTGTAAGAATCAGACGGGCGATGATTTTGTCATATTAAATTATGAGGATGAAGAACTCAGGGCTTTTGCCGCACGGACAAAAGCAAAACCTGTTTTTTTCAGTTCCGCTACGATACTTGATGATGGTTTTTATTATAAAGACGGTTATATCTATATGTCTGAGGGCGGTAAGTCTGACCGCCTGCTTCATGAAGACGAAATGAACATCATAGGTATCCACAATGTTGAAAATGCCATGGCGGCTATAGCGATGGCCCATGTATTCGGTGTTCCGATGGAAGATATCCTTAAATCCGTAAGGGAATTCAAGGCGGTTGAACACAGGATAGAATTTGTTGCCGAGAAAAACGGCGTAAGATATTACAATGATTCCAAGGGAACCAATGTGGATGCCGCGATAAAGGGCATAAAGGCCATGAACAGGCCTACCTGCCTTATAGGCGGAGGTTACGACAAGGGCTCGGAATATGATGAGTGGATAGATGCCTTTGACGGCAAGGTCAAAAAGCTTGTTTTGATAGGAGCCACCAAGAATAAGATAGCTGAGTGCGCAAAGAAGCACGGCTTCAGTGATTATGAATTTGCGGAATCATTTAAAGACGCGTTTGATATCTGTGTAAAGAATTCCGTTCCCGGGGACTGTGTCCTGCTGTCGCCGGCATGTGCCAGCTGGGGAATGTTCGATAATTACGAACAGAGGGGAAATATTTTTAAGGAGTATGTAAACAGTCTATGAGTCAGACAAGGAGGGGGCATAAAAAGAATAAAGACAAGACCTTCTTCGACTATTCGATGCTGTTCATCGTTATCTTTCTTCTGTCCTTCGGATTGGTCATGCTCTACAGCGTCAGTTCATACGGAGCATCTCTTAACTTCAATGATTCGGCCTATTATCTGAAAAAACAGGCCCAGGCGACTGTGTTCGGTCTGGTGCTCATGGTCGTCGTTATGTTTATCGATTATCATATCTGGCGCAAGCTGGCCATACCTGCCTATATTGTATCCGCAGTAATGGTCCTGATGGTGCTTACTCCGCTTGGTTATGAGGTTAACGGTGCCAGAAGATGGCTTAATGTAGGTATATCATTGCAGCCTGCGGAAATAGCCAAGGTGGGTATGATCATCTTCTTTGCGGCATATGTTTGTAAGATGGGCAGAAATATACAGACACTCAGGGGAGTGTTCACGACGGTCCTTATGGGTGTGCCTATTTCGGTGCTGGTCCTTACGGTTACAGATAACCTGAGTACGGCAATAATCATATTCGGCATAATCGCAATGATGGTCTTCGTGGCGACTCCGAATTACAAGGAATATTTCATTCTGGGAGGTGCTCTTGCAGGAGTGGCTGCCTTATTCGTTTATCTTGTAAAAAAGGGTGTGCTTACATCGGAAATATCATACAGGTTCGGGCGTATTGAGGCCTGGCTTAACCCGGAAGCATATTCGGGTACCACGGGTTTTCAAACACTTCAGGCCCTTTATGCGATCGGTTCGGGAGAAATATTCGGTAAGGGACTGGGACAGAGTATGCAGAAACTCGGGTTTGTCCCTGAGGCCCAGAACGATATGGTTTTCTCGATCATATGCGAAGAACTGGGACTTTTCGGAGCCTTTATGGTCATGCTTATGTTTGTTCTGCTCATATGGCGTTTTCTTGTTGTTGCGAATAATGCGGTCGATATGTACGGAGCTCTTCTTGTTGTCGGAGTCATGGCACACATTTCCCTGCAGGTTATCTTAAATGTTGCCGTTGTCACCAATACAATACCCAATACGGGTATAACATTGCCTTTTATCAGCTACGGCGGAAGCGCTGTGGTTTTTCTTCTTATCGAGATCGGTCTGGTGTTTTCTGTTTCCCGTGCCATAAAGCTTAAAAATGCGGGAGAATGAGGTTTTTCATGGCTGTTGATTATTCCGCAAACCCGGAGAAGAAGAACGGGATCGGATGGCTTCTTTTTTTCCTGATATCGCTTGTTATAATCTGCGCAGGCATAATTGTCGTAAAGCAGCAATTCACGATAACATCGGTTGAGATAACCGGAAATGAACATTATACTGCGGACCAGATAGAAGAACAGGTTCTTCGGGGCAAATACGGACACAATTCAATATATCTGTATGTAAAGGGGAAGCTCGGTTATACTGATGACATCCCTTTTGTTGAGAAAATGGATGTTGAAATACTGTCACCGACTCATGTCAAGATACGGGTATATGAAAAGGCGGTAGCAGGATATGTGGAATATCTGGGACATTATCTTTATTTTGACAAGGATGGTATAGTTGTTGAAAGCTCAACCCAGGAGGTTGAAGGAATTCCCTTTGTCACGGGCCTTGACTTCAATTATGTGACCCTTCATGAGAGGCTGCCCGTGGAAAACGAGGATGTTTTCAGGCTGATCCTGAATATTACACAGCTCCTGACCAAGTATAAGATAAGCACAGATAAGATATACTTTGACAAGAACTACAAGATCACCCTTTATTTCGGGGATGTACGTGTATTTCTGGGCACCAGTGAATACATAGACGAGAAAATAAACAGGCTGAGATTTGTCATGCCCGAGCTTGAAGGCCATTCGGGTATACTCCATATGGAAAACTATACGGGAGAGGGAGACAAGTTCACCTTTACCAAGGAATAACAGGCAAAAATCTCGTAAATGTGTATAAAAAAGTATTGATAATTCTGTAAAATAATTATATTATGTTATATGAGTGTGGAGCAATCTATAAAAAGGGAGGGGCATCACTTTGCTGGAAATTAAAACTGATGTAATGGAAGCCGCAGCCAAGATACTCGTGATCGGCGTCGGCGGAGCCGGAAATAATGCAGTAAACAGAATGGTCGAGGAACAGATCGGTGGAGTCGAGTTCCTGGGCGTTAATACAGATAAACAGGCCTTGCAGATGTGTAAGGCACCAAGACTTTTACAGATAGGTGATAAGCTGACCCAGGGTCTCGGATGCGGGGCTCAGCCGGAGATCGGTGAGAAGGCTGC
>JBGUQP010000366.1:0-3142 GCA_045131145.1 Lachnospiraceae bacterium
ACATGATCTCATCAGGTGCTAAGGTTCTTGTTATCGCATCTATCGATGGTGATTCACTTGGAACAGTTCTTGCTCAGGCTAAGGAGCAGGGCATCAAGGTTATCGCTTATGACCGTCTTATCATGAACTCCGATGCAGTTACCTACTATGCTACATTCGATAATGAGATGGTAGGAACCAAGCAGGGCCAGTACATCGAGGAGAAGTTAGGTCTTAAGTCAGGCAAGGGACCTTACAACATCGAGCTTATCACCGGTGACCCCGGCGACAACAATGCAAGATTCTTCTACAAGGGCGCTATGGATGTCCTTCAGCCTTACATCGACAACGGACAGCTTGTTGTAAAGTCAGGCCAGATTGATTTCGCTACTGTTGCTACACAGAGCTGGTCAACAGAAAACGCACAGAACAGATTTGATGCTATTCTTGCAGCTAACTATTCAGACGGAACACAGCTTGATGCAGTTATGGCTTCAAACGACTCTACAGCTATGGGTGTTACCAACTCCCTTATAGCTAACTACGAAGGCACACACAGCAATTGGCCCATCATCACCGGTCAGGACTGTGATAAGGCTAACGTAAAGAACATGCTCGATGGCAAGCAGTCTATGTCTATCTTCAAGGATACACGTACACTTGCAGCTAAGACAGTAGAAATGGTTGACGCTATCATGCAGGGTAAGGAAGCTCCCATCAATGACAGAGATACTTACGACAACGGAACAGGTAAGATCCCTTCATACCTTTGCGAGCCGGTATTTGCAGATGCATCTAACTATGAAGAAATCCTCATTAAGTCAGGATACTACACAATGGATGATATTAAGTAATATCACATAACAAAAGCACAGGCGGGATCCGTCCCGCCTGCTGTTTTGAAAAAAGATTTTCAATGTTAAAAAAGAGACATTGAATGGAGGGAAAAAAATTGGCTAAAATATTGCTGGAAATGAAAGACATAACCAAAACATTCCCCGGTGTAAAAGCACTAAGCAATGTAAATCTTCAGGTGGAAGAGGGCGAGATACATGCCTTGGTAGGTGAAAACGGAGCCGGAAAATCCACTCTGATGAATGTCTTAAGCGGTATATACCCTTACGGAACCTATGAGGGAGACATCGTCTATGACGGTGAGGTTTGTAAGTTTAATAAGATAAAAGACAGTGAAGCGAAAGGTATAGTAATCATACACCAGGAGCTTGCACTGGTACCATATATGACTATAGCCGAGAATATGTTCCTCGGCAATGAACGCGGAAGTAAATACCGTATCGATTGGAATGAAACGAACGATCTTGCGGCACAATACCTTGAAATGGTAGGACTTAATGAAGCACCGCAGGTTCTTATAAAAGATATAGGTGTAGGCAAGCAGCAGCTTGTAGAAATAGCAAAAGCCATGGCAAAAAATGCCAGACTGCTGATACTGGATGAGCCTACAGCATCACTTAACGAAGAGGATTCAAGATCTCTTCTTGATCTGCTCTTGAAATTCAAAAAGGAAGGACTTACTTCCATCATCATTTCACACAAGCTTAACGAGGTATCGTATGTAGCCGATAAGATTACGGTCATCCGTGACGGCTGTACGATAGAGACTCTTACCAAGGGCGTGGATGATATATCTGAAAACCGTATCATAAAAGGTATGGTAGGACGAGAGATAGAAGACCGTTTCCCGAAACGTGAGAAACACATCGGGGACATTAAGATGGAGGTCAGAAACTGGACAGTTCATCATCCGATCAATTTTGAAAGAAAAGTAGTAGATGATGTCAGTATCAATGTCCGCAAGGGCGAGATCATAGGCATCTCCGGACTTATGGGTGCCGGACGTACAGAGCTTGCGATGAGTATATTCGGAAAATGTTATGGGGAGAACATTTCCGGACAGATACTCATCGACGGCAAAGAAGTTCATATGAATTCCGTAAAGGAAGCCATCAAACATAAGCTGGCATATGTTACGGAAGACAGAAAGGGTAACGGACTTATCCTTTCCAACTCGATAAAGATCAATAATTCATTGGCCAATCTGAAGGCAATAAGCAAACACTCTGTAATAGACAGGGACGAAGAGTATGCGGCAGCTATAGACTATAAAGAGAAGCTGGCAATAAAATGTCCTACGGTTGAACAGAATGTAGGTAACCTTTCAGGTGGTAACATGCAGAAGGTACTGCTTGCAAAATGGATGTTTACCGAACCTGATATATTGATCCTGGATGAGCCGACAAGAGGTATCGATGTCGGTGCCAAGCTTGAGATATACCTGATAATGAACCAGCTTGTAGCTGAAGGCAAATCAGTGATCATGATATCATCCGAAATGCCTGAGATCCTTGGCATGTGTGACAGGATCTATATCATGAACGAAGGCAGGATAGTGGGTGAACTCGACGGTGCAGAAGCATCGCAGGAGGCAATCATGTCACATATCATCAAGGCCGGTTGAAAAACAAAAAACTGACGTTTATAGAGGAGTATCCAAATGAACAAGAATAATGTACTTGATTTTATTAAAAAATACACGATGGTAATCGTGCTTGTCGGTGTATTCGCCATGTTTGCCGTCACGACATCGGGAGATATCCTTCTTCCGGCAAATATCTCGAATATTATTTCACAGAACGCTTACGTGTTCATCTTAGCCACAGGTATGCTGCTTTGTATACTGACAGGCGGTAACATCGATCTTTCGGTAGGATCAGTCGTATGTTTCGTCGGTGCGGTAGGAGCCAAGCTGATGGTTGAAGCAAAAATGAACATGATCCTGGTAATCATAATCATGCTGATCGTCGGTACTGCCATCGGTGCATTCCAGGCATTCTGGATCGCATATGTCAGAATACCTCCGTTCATTGTAACACTTGCAGGCATGCTTGCATTCAGAGGCTTAAGCAACGTAGTACTTAACGGTCTGACCGTTTCCTTAAGAGACCAGAAAGATTTTGTCAATCTTTTCGGCGGCGGTGCAAACTGTTACATTACGGATATATTCGGATTTGACGGGATAAACGGCTTATGTCTGATAGCCGGTATCACCGTAGCAGCAGTATTTGTATTCTTAGAGTTTAAGAAGAGAATTACTAAGATCAAGAAAAATTATGAGGGTGAATCTGTTCTGGCATTCGGTATC
>JBGUQP010000367.1:0-5922 GCA_045131145.1 Lachnospiraceae bacterium
GCATTGATATCCTCTGCCTTAAAGGTTAAGAGCCATTCACTGCTGTCTTTTTTATCCTCAGTCCTTGCCTGCTCATCAATGCCGCCCACATGGATACCATACCCGGTGTTGTCCACAAGCTTGCTGCTGTTCTGAGTCCCTGTGGGAAGGGTGACCTCAACACTGTTTTCTTTCGAATCAATATCCACCAGAGCCGTTACCTGTTTGCCGTCATCTCCGGTGACGATGATGCTGTAGGTTCCGGCTGACAGGTCATTGATAATATAACTATTCTCATCACCCGTTATCTTTTTGGTCTTAGACTCTCCATCCAACGACACTACCTTAACGGTGGCCGTTTTGATAACCTGACTGCCGCTGTCCTTTACATCTACGGTAACCGTAGCAGCTTCACCCTCGCTTATCGTAAGCTCTTTTGCAAAGGATGGATGATCGGAGCCGCTCTTCTTATTCCTCACCTGGTAGGTTCCCGGAGGCAGCTTATCAACGCTTGTCCCCTTGCAGGCCGTCCACTCCGTCCATGCTGCATTATCACCTGCCTTGTAACGGTATTCCATGGAAGTGCTTGTATTCTTAAGCTTACCTCCAAGTCCCTTTAAGGTCTCTGCTTCAGCTTCGACACTATCAACTGCTTCCGGTACCTGTGGATTAACCCTGGTCCAGAATTCCGTGGAATTGCCGACGGCTTTGTATCTTATATAGAATTCCTCAGTCGGCACAGCAGTTGTATTGTCAGTTATTGCAGTACCGGTGTCCGCATTCTCCTGTGTTGTATATTCGAATACGCCGCCGGTAGCTTGGAACTTTTTATTCTTGTAGTCGATCCACCTATCAAGGATATCATTGATATCCGGTGAGGTGGTTTTGGTCGTAAAGGAACCCGCGCTAAAGGTCAGTGATGCAGGTGCAGGCTTTCCGTCAGCACCCGCCTCAGGTGCATACCTTATCTCCAGATCATAGGTCGTTGCTATATCAAGACCGATAAGCTCGCTCACGCTGCCCCAGACACTCCAATTGCTGTCGCTATGTCTCTTGTAGCGGTACTGGAGCTTCTTCGTCGTCTCCGTACTGCCGGTCTCTCCCTCCTGACCTGTTTCATCGCCCTCTGTCTTTAAGGTCGGAAGCTTGGCCGTACGGAAGCTGATATCATCTTCCTCTATAGGAAGGCCTTGAAGATCCGAAGCTGCCGGTGCCGCCCCCTTCGTTCCAAGCGTGACTGTCTTAACAATGCTCGGGAAGAGCTGCTTGTCATTATCCCCCGGAATCAGGAATTTTAAGGTTTGCTCTGTTCCGTTCCAGCTTATCGGGGCTTTCGTCAGGTCGGTGGAATGATTTACTGTTCCATCATCCTTTAAGCTCTTCCACTTCGTTGAATCAGTGGGATCACTTCCGTCCGTAGTATACCATACATCATCACGGATACCGATCAACCTGTCAGTATAATAGTCGGCACCGATGTTGTCCGCATTCTGCCTGCCGGGAAGCGGGATCTTTACCCAATCCGATATCTTAAATTCCGTTTTGGCACGGGCGTAGAGGTAAGTATTTTTCTTGTCAACGATATTCTCAAGCAGGTCATAATTATCCGTCACAGTTACATTTGCTTCCGAAGCCGTCGTTCCCTTGTCCTCGTCCGAATTATCCGGAGCAACCGTGCCTGCATAGAATTCGTATTTATTTATTCCCGAACCTTCTTCTGTTATAAATCTGCCTGTTTCATAATTGATCAGGTTCTTCAATATCCGGGTAACATTGGGCTTATCAAGCTTCGATGCGGGAACTGCCTCAATCTTTACGGAAGCAGGTACGGGATCTCCCTCTCCTGCAAGGGATTCGATTGTGATTTCTTTTGTCAGAACCTTCTTTTCCTCACCTTCCAGCTTGCTTTCGCCAGTCAGCTGAATATCTTCGCCTATCTGCTGACCATTCGCATCCAGAATCCTCGCCTTGATCCCGTTAAGATATACTGTCTGCAGCGAGTTATTGCGGACATCCGCTTCGATAGTGTACGTACCCTCTGTTGTTCCGGGGGTCAGTATGCCATCCTCGGTAGTCTTCGTCTGATATTTCGTCTTAAGGCCCTTGAATGAGATCATGGACTCATTATCGCTAGGATACAGCTCTTCCACAACCACGGGCTTACCGTCGACGAGCTGCTGCTCCTCTACCCAGGCACGGGCGTAGACGTTTACTCCCTCATCGGGGATCTCCTTGGCTGATGCGTCGATGATATCCGAAACATTTATGGTCTGCGTATAAGTGCCGAAGCCGCCGTCAATGTCTGCGTATGTATTACTATCGATCTCAACCGTTGTACCTATCTGCTCTGAATATGCGCTGTCCTTATAGAAGGCAAGCTTAACCTTCTTACCGCTTCCGGTAAGAGGAATGCCTGACATGTTATGCAGGGTCACCTGGATGTCTCGCTTCTTATTGATCTCATTAAGAAGCTTCATACCCGAAATACCTACATCAGGCCTGTTGAGCACAAGAGTTCCGCTCTTGGCATTGCCGCCTTCTGCTGTAACGGTGTAATCCACATCCGTTACCGGGTCGGGTACGGGATAATCCATCACAAGAGCTGCGCTCTGCCCGGGCAGCAGCGACAGGTTTTCAAAGGTCTTACTTGTGGAACTTGTGGAGCCTATAGAAACCGTAACCTTATTAACCGTATTTGTACCGACATTCTTCACCGCGAACTGAACCGGCTGGTTAAGTCCTGCCGTCAGCTCATACATATCAGTCTGTGTCTCAACCTCAATATCATTCTGAGTGAAGGTGCCGGAACCCAGCATGATATTCACAACAGGATCCTGCTCGAGAACCGTCAGCATGCCGGATGATGATTCATCATCGTTATCCCCGTCAAGGACGGTCAGACCCTGAGCACTTAAGTCGATGGTGTCATATGCACTCAGTCCCTCAATGCTGCTGTAGTCGCTGCACAGAAGGAGGGTATAAACCTTGCCGTCAGTGCCTGTGAAGGTATCAAAGCGATCCACCGCGCATCTGGCTTTAGTTTCTGCTATGTCTGTCTTCGTGGTAACGCCTATACTACCATTTGTTTCATCTGTACCACCATTTGTCTTATAGAAACGTACAGCGTTAAGCTCGTACTTATTCTCGTTATTCTTTTCAGACCATACCACGGACAGGTTGCTTATATCCGTATTCCCGGCAGGTGCCGAGAACCGGAAATCCGAACTTATGCCGGAACCTGCCTCCCCGCCGATGCTCTCCGGGAACGCTGCGTCCACGCTGCCGTTAGCATTGATCCTTGCAAGGCCGATGTCGTGAGCCAGTACCTTTTCCTTTTCCATTTCTACAGAGCCCGGGGTCTTTGGTACTTCCGACTCCTCACCTGTTTCATACTCTGAATACCAGCCAACGATGAACTGACCATCACCACCACCTGTTCCCTCTAATGCCGCAACCTGTGCATTGGTATCGGTGGTATCGTTGTTGGTAAGACGGCCTGTGGTAACGACATTGCCATCCGTGCCAACCAGTGTGTAGAAGGTCTCCGTGCTGGTTACATCCTCGCCGGTACGTACCGTGTAGGTAAGAAGTGCCGTACCGTCTGAGAGCATGGCTGAATCAATGGCATTAACAGTGCCGGTCGCGCCGTTGTAAGCGACCTTGGCTTCAGTCCAGGCTGGGGTTGAGTTTGATCCGTCATAGATCCTGTAATTAATATAATTCTCCGCATTAAAGGAAGCGGTGATATCCTGCTCTGCACCGTCAGCGGGAAGCTCCGTTGCAGCAAGGCTTCGCCATGCTACGATGGCCTTAGTTCCTGAGCTTGCAACTGTGGGCGCCATGTCGGCGACCGTGTTATTTGTCAGGCGCTCTGTAGTCCATGTGCCGCCATCATACTTACCCGCATAGATCTCCGTTGCATTCATCATCATGCCAAGGTCGTCGTAGGTAGCCTTATCCTTCATCTCCTTCTCAGGGGATTCCAGCTGCTTCACCCATGCGGCGAAGATGCTGTTTCCTGTACCGCTGGCCACTACATCGCTGTCTGCCAAGATATTATTTTCTTCAGTAACCAGAGCACCCTTGTTTTCATAGCCGCTTTCGCTCTGAACAGCGTAGCTTACGACACTCTGCAGCTCATCCTTATTATCATTATCCGAAATATACAGGAACATGCTGCCGTCATCCGTAAATACAGGATTGGAATAAGGGTAAGCGTTAGTCTGTACGTTATTTAATGCATTGGTAAGCGGAGCCGCTGCCTTCAGCAGCCTGCGGCCGCCCGAAGGCGCACCGTTACTCCAAGCCCTGTCGGCTATCTCCAGGTAATCGCGGTCTTCTATCTGACCCTCGCCGTCGATCTCTACCAGTGCCGTGCCGTTAGCTGCAAGGTACATGTTATATCTTCTTCCGCTGGTTGTGAATCCCCTCAGCTTGGCGAAATTCCCTGTCCTCCAGGCCTCTTCGACATCGTCGTATTTACCCCATTTCTTCGTCCATCCAAATCCGGTTGAGCAGAAGGTCTTCTTATACTTTATAAAAAGAACCTTGACCTCCATCCTGATGCCGATCTCGCCGTCGATATCAAGCTTGGTGCCTGTTGAATTAGTTGGTGTAAGATACAGGAAGTCCACATCGGCACCGATATTTCCGAAGATTCCAAGCTTGAAGGCCACCAGTGACAGGTCGAAGCCCAGTCCCGCGAAGGCTTCAATGCTCACACCCATGGCGGCATCAAGCAGCATCGCCTTAGTTCCCTTCTTGTCCGCGAAGGCCACCTCAAGGTCGGTGGTAAAGCCTACCTCAAATGAGATCACAACCGGTACGGGACCGCAGATAAAGTTCTGTGACCACTCATATTTTCCTTCAACGTTGGTACCTACGTTTCCTCCGGCAAAGCGGATATCCCAATTTCCATCCGAGATACCCAGGCGGGCATCAAGCATGATCGTTCCGTAGAAATTGAAGTCGAGGGATCCTTCTCCATCATTATCATCGTCATCATCATCGTCATCATCCTTGAACATATCATTCAGCTCTTTTTCGAAGTTCTGAGCATCGTCATAGAGCGCATCCGCATCATAGTTTATACTCAGCGTTTTGTCATTGTTCTCTCTGTCTTCCTTCTTGTTATATCCGACAAATACCATGATCCGGAAGCTTGCGGGATCCTCGGTCGGCAGGATCAGCATGTTCATCATGTTGTCGCCGGCCTTCCCTGACAGCCCCTGTAAGAAGACAAAGCCCTTCCTGATCATATCGTTTACATTGATATCCTTGAAGATTGCTCCGATATCCACCGTATTCCTGATGTCCGTCTTTACCTGCTTACCCAGCTCCTCTGCTCCGGCTCCGGACTGGGACAGATCCTTCTGATGACTTAAGTTAGATACACCAAAGGGAAGGGTCTGCTCCTTCGTGGTAAGTCCGTCCTTGGTAAAGCACATCTTAACACGGGCAGAGTACGACGTCTTGCTGCCCTCGTCGGTGATACCGTCAGCCTTAAGGTTAGTATCGGTCATGGTATAGAAGCTGCGTGCCATGGGGATGGAAGAGAACGGGAACACATATAAAACAGTATTCTCGTCCAGATCCCCAAGCTTCAGGATCTGTTTCGCTTGTATATTATTATTTCCTGTATCACCATTTCCTGTGCCACCATTTCCTGTATTATTACCTGCTATATTATTAAAGTCGACCTGACCGGTGAGCTTCGTTCCTTCCGTGGTATAGATTGCAAAGGAAGTTATGTCAGTGCCGCTGTATGTAGCATATCCGGTGGTCTCGTCCGGTTTAATTCCTGTGTAGTCCGTCAGCGCCACATCGGTGGTGAGTACTGCCTTGTTAAAGTGTGTCGAGATACCCACATCCTCGGTATAATCGATCACGTTCCGTGTGTAGGAGGTGGGTTTGTCATTCCCATAATACTGCTGCAGGGTCTGA
>JBGUQP010000368.1:0-2760 GCA_045131145.1 Lachnospiraceae bacterium
TGGGAGGGTTGGAAGGATTTCGTCCTTCTCCTGCTCATATGCTTATCCTGCGTGCTTAATTCGATACTTGACAAGCTTCTCATACCCCTTAAGAAGATCGACAAGGCCGAGAAGGCGACCGTGAGGATGCTGGGCATGTTCTATGTCATCTTTATCCTTGCCTACCTTAACAATATAGGTGATGCCAGCGAGTACAACCCGGTGGTCCTTTATTACCTGGGCCTGATGGTCGGACGTTTCGTCTATTTTGATGCGTCCTTCCTTGACTTTATCGATGCTCTTAAGAACATGGTCAAAAATGTATATCTGCTGATCCTTGGACTGCTGCTTACCGGTCTTCTGTGCTATTACGGCTTCTCCAAGGGCTACCTGCTCGAGCGCAATTATTACCTGGTCGGGGCCTTTTACACCCACCTTTTCATGCTGGTCGTGGTGTTCATCTTAAAGCACTCGCATCTTCTCAACCTGATAGTGAGGAAGCCTAAGGGCTATGATAAGGATACTTCACAAGAGGCGGGAGAGGATGAGTATACGGAAGATGGATATGTCGAATATTCCGATGACGCCTACGGGGATGAAACCTACGAGGAGTACGATAATTATGAGGAATATGAGGATGACGGGGAGTATGAAGAAGACGGCGTGAGATATTACAATCTCGAAGAATACGGCGACGGGGACGAATACTAAAATGACCCCCTGACTCCGTCCCCCTGGCTCATTTGTGAAGCCACTTCCGCAGGAGGTCTTCAAGCTCCGAAGCCTTCACGGGCTTGGAGATAAAGTCATCCATGCCGGACTTAAGCAGGATCTCCCTTGCTTCTTCAACGGCATTGGCGGTAAAGGCGATGATGGGGATATCCCTGTAAGCGGGATATTCCTCCCTGATCCTTTTTGCCGCTTCAATGCCGTCCATTTCAGGCATCATATAGTCCATGAGAACAAGGTCAAAATCATGTACACCGGCAGCCTTTATGGCATCATTTCCGCTTTTTACACATATCGGTTTAATCCCGTAAAGTCCTAAAAGATTCCTTGCAATATAGAGGTTCACCGAATTGTCGTCAACGACAAGGATCTTAGCATCCGGAAGATACAGATGGCCCTCGGATGTTTCCGCAGCTGTCTGGGCTTCCTGATCCTCTGTCCTGACAAGCTCCTGAGGGATTAAAACCCTGAAGGTGCTTCCCCTGCCGTATTCACTCTCAACCTCTATATTTCCGCCCATGAGTCTTGAGAGCCGCTGGGATATCGTAAGGCCTATCCCCACGCCTTCGGCCTTTCTTGAACGCGATCCGTCCGCCTGTGAGAAGGACTCGAATATCCTGTCAACATCCTCATCCTTTATCCCCACACCCGTATCGGCAACGCTTAACTTAAGCATTATTTTTTCGCCATCGATCTTTTCAAAATCCGCCTCAATGCTGATGCTGCCTTCATTTGTGAACTTCACGGCATTTGACAGGAGGTTATTGAGTATCTGCCTGATGCGTGCACTGTCGCCGTGGAGTGACTTTGGCATATCGGGAGCTACTTTTAAGCTCATTTTGACGGGCTTGCCGGTCAGGCCACGCGAATAGGTGTCGACCGTCTCTTCGAGAAGCTGTCCGGGATCGTAATCCACCGGAAGGATCTGCATATAGCCGTCTTCGATCCGTGAAAAATCAAGTATGTCGTCGATCACGACAAGAAGGGCATTGCTCGAAGCCCCGATCTGCTCGATGTATTCCCTGGCCCTGTCCGTTACATTTTCCGAGCGGAGAAGGTCCGAGAGGCCCACGATGGCGTTCATGGGTGTTCTTATCTCGTGGCTCATATTTGCGAGAAAGTCACTCTTATACTGGGCCGCCCGCCTGACCTTCTCTTCGTGGATCTTAAGATCGTTTATCATATCAGCCGTGTTTTCGGCCAGCAGATATATTTCATCATTGCCGTACGGATAACTCCTTATGGCATCCGCGGTATCATAAGCCCTGGAGTTTGAGAAATCCCTTATCTGGTCCGACAGGTGGTTGATCCGCCTTAAGTAATTGAGGTTTATGAACAAGAGGGTCAGACCGCCCAATACGCTCAGGGCGACCGCAAGCCTGGCGGCTATGGCATTGGTGCTTTTCATGATCATGTTGTTCACGTCATCCACACCCATTTCGGTCACGATAAGGCCGATGGTTTCGCCGTCTATCACAAGGGGTGTGTAGTAAGAATAGGTGTTGCCCCATTCATTGTTCCACTCGTATACATCATCGTATTTTATACCGTTCTTCCAGGTGTTCCACATGAGCGGATGGTCTACCGGTTCCTCGTAGTAAGAATCACCCATATAGAGGTATCCGGGATGTTTAGGGTCCTCGGTCCGCTCGCCGTCTATCATGTAAACCGTCATATTTGTCTCCTCGTCAGGGAGGAGGAAATAGGTATAGGGCAGGTTGAAGGACTCTCTGGCCTTCTCAAATGTCAGGAGCCAGTACTCATGATAATAGGTAAAATACAGGTTTTTAAGGTCATCGGTCAGGTCGTCGATGGCCACATCGGACCCAAACATCTTGTCGGGATAGGTCTTCTTGAATTCGTAGAAGAACTTCTCCCTTGTGTCCTCATAAGTATCAAAATCAATCGGAATGCGGATGTCCTCGAAGTGCTCTTCATAGTAGTTTTTATATGAAATGAATACCTGCGGGTCCTTAAGGATAAGCTCGGTAAGATAACTTCCGACACTTATGAGCCTGTCCTTGCACAGGTGCCTGGTCTGCTTGACCTGTT
>JBGUQP010000369.1:0-2583 GCA_045131145.1 Lachnospiraceae bacterium
AGGACGGCCTTAAGGATCTTCTTGTTGAGAAGACAGCCAAGATCGGTGAGAAGTTATCCGTTCGTCGTTTTGAAAAGGTCGAGGCTGACGTGGTTGCCACTTATATCCATGGCGGCGGCAGGATCGGTGTTCTGGTTGCAGGTAACGGTGCATGCGATGATGCAGCCAAGGAAGCCCTTACCAATATAGCAATGCAGGTTGCCGCAATGAGCCCCGAATACCTCTCACGTGATGATATTTCTGCAGAGAGCCTTGCAAAGGAGAAGGAGATCACAATAGACAGCGCTCTTAACGATCCCGCTTCACTCCCCAAGCCCATACAGAATGCTGTATTTGACAAGGCTCTTGAAGGTGGTAAGTTAAGTGATGCCGATACGGAAGTATTAAAGGAAAAGAGAAATGATAAGTATCTCTTTAACTTCCTTTCGGAAGAAGCCAAGAACGTTCTTGCAGGAATTGCAATCGAAGGTAAGGCTGAATATGTTGATAATAAGATCTTCAGCGGTCTTGTTGAAGGACGTATCTCAAAGCACCTTAAGGAGATATGCCTTATGGATCAGGTTTATGTTAAGGCTGAGGATGGCAAGCAGTCCGTTGCCAAGTATCTTGAGTCTGTAAACAAGGATCTTAAGATTGCTAAGTTCATCCGTTTCGAGGTTGGTGAAGGAATGGAGAAGAAGAACGAAGACTTCGCTGCAGAAGTTGCCGCTCAGATGGCAGGTAACTGATCAATTGAGTTTATTTGTCCCCCGCTTATTTGCGGGGGACATTTTTTATGCAGAATACCTGATGATGTCTTTTCGGGATAAGCAGCGATGACTTTTATGATATAATAATGACTATGATCGACCTATACGATATGCTATGGGCTCCGCGTCTCGTTCTGAGAGAAGGAGCATCCATAATAAAAAACAGCATAATAAAAAAAGACCACACGACTGTTAATCTTGTCATGGATACTCATGATGAGTGCCATCTGTATCCAAGACCCCGATTAAGAAGAGATTCATATATCTCTTTAAACGGAGAATGGGCCTTTTGTCCTAAATGTTCATTTGAGGATGATGATCTAGAAGCGATTGATTTTGACGAGATAATAAATGTTCCTTACCCGATCGAAGCCCCACTGTCAGGTGTAAATGCCGATGAGTGCGCAGATGAATTCGCCTAGATGATGCAGTTTCATCTTCCAGATGATTTTGTTAAGGACAGAGTGATCCTTCATTTCGGGGCGGTTGACCAGGAATGCAGGGTATTTGTAAACGGAGTCATGGTCAAAAGCCATGAAGGAGGATACCTTCCCTTTGAATGTGATATAACGGACCATATTGATCCTGATGATCCCAATGAACTGATCGTGAAGGTGAGGGATACTCTTAACAGGAAATACCCTTACGGTAAACAGACTGAAAATCCCGAGGGAATGTGGTACACAAAGGTATCCGGAATATGGCAGACCGTATGGATGGAATCCCTTCCCAAGTATCATGTAAAGAAGGTTACGTGCTCTGTAAAGGCAGAAAGTATAAATATAGGGGAAGCCACAGTTAATGTTGATATAGAAGGAAGTGCCGCCGATTACAGGCTGACAGTTTTTTCTCCTGCTATTGAGAACGACAGATATCCGGATGAGGAGATTTTTACCCATAATAATACAAGCCGTCAGGTCCTTATGGAATGTAAGCTGAAAAAGGGTTCCAACCTTTTAAAGATTGAGGGGGCAAGCCTCTGGACACCGGACAGCCCGTATCTTTACAGGTTCCTTCTTGAAACGGATGAGGACAGGATAGAATCATACTTTACCCTGTGTGCAGTATCGATCGATGAGATAAAGGGTACAAAGAGAATATGTTTAAATCATAAGCCTGTTTTCTTCCACGGTATTCTGGACCAGGGCTATTATCCGGACGGAATATTTACACCCGGAAGCGACAGGTATTATGAAGATGATATCCGAAACATGAAAGAGCTTGGATTTAATGTCTTAAGAAAGCACTTAAAGGTTGAGCCTGAACGCTTTTATTATGATTGCGACCGTCTGGGGATGATGATATTTCAGGATATGGTCAATAACGGAAAATATTCTTTTGTCAGCCAGACTGCAATGCCCACATTTACAGGCCAATGGAAGGACGACAGGAATATAAATGTTCCTGCTGATGTAAAGGAATCTTTCATCGACAATTCAATAGGTACGATAAGACATCTTAAAGGATTTGGATGTATCGTGTATTATACGGTTTTTAATGAGGGCTGGGGGCAGTTTGATTCTGTAAGGGTCACTGATATCCTAAGACATGTCGATCCGGGTAAGATATACGATACTGCTTCCGGATGGTTCAAACAGGATGATATGGAGGTTGATTCGGACCATTTCTACTACCATAAGATAAAGCATCACAAATGGAAGAGGCCGGTCATCATTTCGGAATGCGGCGGTTATACAATGAAGGTTTCAGACCATTCCTATTATCCCAACATGTCCTACGGATACGGAAACTGCAAGACAAAAGAAGCATTGACCATGCGAATATTCAGGTTGTATGATTATGAAGTGATCCCTCACTTAAAGCACGGTGTTTG
>JBGUQP010000370.1:0-3688 GCA_045131145.1 Lachnospiraceae bacterium
GCTCCTGCCTCAATGAATGATGCAGCATTGGCAGCATTTATGCCCCCGCCTATCTGCAATCCCCCGGGATAGGCGGACAGGGCCTTAAAAGCTGCTGCCCTTGTCAGTTCATACTCAGCTGTTCCCTGTGCATTAAGCATGGCTATATGTCCGCCGGCAAGTCCGTACTCTTTATATATACCGGCATAATAAGCCGCATCCTTATCAGAAACGTAATTCTCCTGTGTATCGCTACCCGAGTCGGTAAGGCTGCCACCGACTATCTGTTTAACCCTTCCGTTATGGATATCAATACATGGACGAAAACGCATTACTGCCCCTCTCCCCGATCGTTTATTTCTCTACAATTATACCATCACGGTATGCCTTAAGTAAATCCTCCAGTTGACATATTTGCTCCCTTATATCATAACCGGTATCGGTATCGGCAACCCTCAGTCTTATGGATGATGATTCCACTATAAAGGAATCCGACACTATATCGGTTTCCCTGCGTATGGCCGCTTCCTTACTCTCAAAGGGTTCATGGGCTGCGATCCACATACCATGGGAATTGTAAACGAGCGTATATCCTGCAATTCCGGTCTTGGCCTGATAGGCCTTGGAAAAGCCGCCGTCTATTACAAGGAGCTTGCCGCCGCACTTTATCGGGCTCTCACCCTTCTTCTGTTCAACAGGCACGTGTCCGTTCACGATATGCGAAAACCTCTCATCAAGGCCGAATTCCCTGAGTATCCTGCTGACGGTAGCTTCATCATCTATAAGCTCGTAATACTTATTCTTCTTCTCAACGTGCGTTTCCTTATCTTCTATAAGGTAACGCTCGAATGTAGCCATCTTATCCTTGCCAAACACCGGCGAATTGGCATTGGTCCAGATATACCAGAGGATATCCTTACCTCTTACGGTCTCCTTGTCATTTTCTGCTCCGTAGTAGCCCTTTCTTGCATAATTATCAAGAACATCATAAAGGGCCTTGCCGCTGTATGTCCTTCCAAAAAGCTTAACCTTTTTAAAGTCACCGTTTTCATCAAGGGGAACGCATCCGTGATACAAAAGGTTGGAATTGTAAATCTTATACATGCTTCCCTTGCTGTAGAGAAAACGGACATGCTTCTGGAGCTTCTCACTGCGCAGGAATGCATGTCTTAATCTCTCCATCATATCCTCTTCGGCAGGGGTCAGCTTATACGGATCCTTTTTATCAACAGTGGGGAAATCAGTATCCTTAAGAGGATACACCTTACCCTTTATCTTAACAGTCCCCTTCTTCCAGTCTATCTTATCAAGGAGAAGACGGTCATCCATCTCCCATTCGGGATATTTCTTAATGAGCTGGCCCTCGAGCTTAAACTGGATGACAGCCATTGCCTTATGCATCATCTTGTTAAGAGCCGCATACCTTGCATCATATTCATTGTTAACCGAGGTTTTGAAGGCCTCGCAGTCAACATCCCTGTATGTATCAAGGCAGAAAGTCACAAGAGGCACAAGATTGATACCGTAACCCTCCTCAAGCGTATCCAGATTACCGTATCTGATGGCCATTCGAAGGACTGATGCTATGCAGGCATCCTGTCCCGCTGCCGCACCCATCCAGACAACGTCATGGTTGCCCCACTGGATATCAACGGAATGATAATTCCTGAGAGTATCCATGATTATGTGGGGACCCGGACCCCTGTCAAATATATCGCCCACAATATGAAGATGATCGATAACAAGGCGCTGAATGAGATTGCTTATTGCGATGATAAAGTCCTGGGCCCTGCCTATCCGTATTATCGTATGTATTATCTCGTTGTAATAGGCTTCCTTATCCTGGACTTCGGCCTTCTCGGTAATAAGTTCCTCTATGACATAGGCAAAGTCCCTTGGCAGCGCCTTGCGGACCTTGGATCTTGTATATTTGCTGGCAACGCGCTTGGTTATCTGAACAAGACGGTGAAGGGTTATCTTATACCAGTCCTCTATATTGTCTTCGTCCTTTAAGATGATATCCAGCTTCTCCTCAGGATAATATATGAGGGTCGCCAGGCTCTTTTTGTCCTTAACGCTTAAGGTATTGCCGAACTCCTCATCTATCTTACGCTTTATGGAACCCGATCCGTTTTTCAGGATATGATTGAACTGCTCATACTCTCCATGGATATCCGTCATGAAATGCTCGGTACCCTTGGGCAGGTTAAGTATCGACTGAAGGTTTATAATCTCGGTCGATGCTGCTGCAATGGTTGGATATTCCTTGGCCAGTATCCTTAAGTAGTTAAGCTTTGTAATATCTGACTTACTTTGCATCTATAACCTCTTTCATGGTATAGTGTCCTGCCGGTTTACCCTTCAGGAACTTGGCGGCTTCAACGGCTCCCTTGCCGAATACGGCACGGGAATAAACCCTGTGTGAAAAGGTAATGACTTCATCGGTTCCCGCAAAGATAACATCATGATCTCCAACTATGGTACCGCCGCGTATCGCAGAGATACCCAGCTCCTTTGATCCTCTCTTCTGTCTCACCTGACTTCTGTCATACACATAATCGTATTCATTATCCGCCGCTTCATTTATGGCATCCGCAAGGGCAAGTGCGGTGCCGCTCGGAGCATCCAGCTTCATTCTGTGGTGCTTCTCAACTATTTCAATATCAAAGCCTGCATCGGCAAATACTTTGGTTGCCTCGGCCAGAAGTTTCATTAACACATTTATACCAAGAGACATATTTGCCGACTTAAGTATTGCCACCCTGCCTGCACAGTTTTCAAGATGCTGTATCTGCTCATCGGTCAAACCCGTTGTACATTCTACACAGGGAATCTGATTCTGCACACACCAGTCAAGCAGGTGATCCACTGCGGAAGCATTACCGAAGTCAATAACAACATCCGCATTTACGTTACAGTCTTCCAGGGATGTAAAAACAGGATAGTCATTCTTTTTCTCGCCTGTTATGTCAACACCTGCAACAATCCTTGAATCCGGATCTTCTGTAACAATGCCTGTTATCATCTGTCCCATACGGCCATTACAACCGTGCAAGATTATGTCAACCATTTATTAATTCCTCCTACCTAATGTAATGCCCCTTACTTCAATACCCCGTATTCTTTCATTACCGTCTCAAGTTTCTTAGCGTTCTCCGGTTCCATCTCGGTAAGGGGACGACGCAGTCTTCCTCCGTCTCTTCCCTGAAGCTGCACTGCCTTCTTAACAGGTATCGGATTAACCTCACAAAAAAGCGCATTGCAAAGAGGCAGGGCTTCAAGCTGAAGCTTACAGCTTTTCTTAACGTCTCCCTCAAGGAAACTTGCAACTATATCATGTGTCTGCTTAGGTGCCACATTTGCAAGCACGGAGATAACTCCCTTACCTCCAAGCGACAGGATAGGTACAATCTGGTCATCATTACCCGAATACAGGTCTATGCTGTCTCCTGCAAGATGCATGATCTTGGCAACATGAGATATATTTCCGGTCGCTTCCTTTATCGCTACGATATTCTTCACATTCTTTGCCAGATAAGCCGCTGTTTCGGGCTGGATAGTGCAGCCTGTCCTTGAAGGAACATTGTACATTATTATCGGTAAGTTAACCGATTCCGCTATCATTGTATAATGCTCAATAAGACCCTTCTGCGTTGCCTTATTATAGTAGGGTGTTACGACCAAAAGCGCATCCACACCGTATTTCTCG
>JBGUQP010000371.1:0-3171 GCA_045131145.1 Lachnospiraceae bacterium
GTGGTAGAAAGTGGTAGAAAGTAGAGAGAAACCTGATATGTTCATGGGGGAATACAACCACACAATCGATGCGAAGGGGCGTCTGATAGTTCCGGCAAAGTTTCGCGAACAGTTAGGGGAAGCTTTCGTGATAACAAACGGAAACGATGGTTGTCTCAATATCTACACCAATGAGGACTGGGAAACCTTTTTGGAAAAGCTTTCACTTCTGCCAAACAACAGGGACAAGAGGGAGATCGTTCGAGCGTTTGTCTCCAAAGCCAATACGGTTGAGGTTGACAAGCAGGGAAGGATACTTGTTCCACCTGCATTGAGGGAACATGCGGGACTTGAAAAAGATGTTGTACTGGCCGGCGCGATCGATAAGATCGAAGTCTGGGATAAGGACAGATGGGAGAAGCAGGCTGATGAGGGCGACATCGACGATATCGCTGAGAGGCTGGCAGACCTTGGTCTGAGCATTTAAATCACGGGGGAAGGGCCTTGGAATTTAAACACAGATCGGTACTGCTGGAAGAGACCATTGAAAACCTGCATGTTAAGCCTGAAGGGACCTACGTGGACGGCACGTTAGGAGGCGGAGGACATGCATATGAGGTCTTGAAGCGATTATCACCACAGGGGAGATTTATAGGAATAGATCAGGATGCCGACGCACTCCTGGCGGCGGGGAAGAAGCTACAGGAATTTGGCAATGCTACTCTCATAAGAAGTAACTATTGCAACATCAGGGAAGAACTCATGGGGAACCACATTGAAGGAGTGGATGGGATCTTGCTTGATCTGGGCGTATCCTCATATCAGCTGGATACACCTGACCGCGGATTTTCTTACATGCACGATGCGCCGCTCGATATGCGGATGGATCAGCGCAGTGAACTGACGGCAGGGGACATAATAAACGGCTATTCGCAGGCCGAACTCTTCCGTGTAATAAGGGACTACGGGGAAGATAAGTTCGCAGCCAACATAGCCAAACATATTGTGGCCGCCAGGGAAGTTAAGAAGATCGAAACAACATTTGAACTGGTTGATATCATAAAGTCAGCCGTGCCCATGAAAGTAAGAAAGACCATGGGCCATCCTGCCAAGCAGACTTTTCAGGCAATAAGGATCGAACTCAACCGTGAACTCGATGTATTAAGGGATACACTCGATACGATGATCGATCTCCTGAATCCGGGAGGCAGGTTATGCATCATCACATTCCACTCGCTTGAAGACAGGATAGTAAAGTTAAACTTTAAACGGAACGAAAATCCGTGTACCTGTCCGCCGGACTTTCCGGTTTGTGTATGCGGCAAGGTGAGCAAGGGGAGAGTCATCACCAGAAAGCCGATACTTCCAAGTGCTGAGGAAATGGATGCAAATCCGCGTTCCAAGAGCGCGAAATTAAGAGTATTTGAAAAGACGGATGGTTAAGTATGGCAACGAGAAATAAGAGGGGAAAGATGGCAGGAGGAAGAACGGTTAGCACTGAGTTCATTTACGGAAACACCGCAAAAGAATTAAGAGACCTGGGCAATGACAGGACTCCTTCGGTAAGGCTGTCCCACCAGACCAGACGCAACAGGGAACGTGCGGGACATATGAGTCCTGCGTATGTTTTCTTCCTTACGGCAGCCATGACATTAATGGTACTCGTTTGCATCTCTTATCTTATGCTCCAGGCTCAGATCACAAGCAAAGTCAAGGAAATATCAAGACTTGAGACCGAACTTAGCGAACTGAAGGCCGAAAATGATGATACGGAAAACAGGATAAAGGGTGCCATCGATCTTGAGGAGATCAAATACCGTGCAATGAACGAACTTGGAATGCAGTATGCCAATGAAGACCAGATAGTTGGCTATGAATGTGAAGATACTGATTATGTAAGACAACTTGTTGACATCGAGTAACAAATGTTGGATAATAACTTAGGTTTGTTTTGAGACTGCCCGAACATAACGGGCAGTTTTTGTGTAGAGCACTTTGTGAGGTGTGGAGTTGGCTAAGCGCAAAGGCAAGGAGCGTCCGCAGAAATTCACAGGCAGAATGCAGAAGAAGCTGGCAGTATTGTTTTTGCTTATACTGGCAGCCTTTATAGGTTTAACCGTAAGGCTCTATGCCATAAACCGGGATAACGGTGAGGAATATAAAAAGCAGGTGCTCTCGCAGCAGGAATATGACAGCAAGGTACTCCCGGCAAAGAGAGGGGAGATCGTAGACTGCAACGGAACCAAGATCGCTGTAAGCCAGAAGGTCTATAACGTTGTCATAGATGCCAAGACGTTAAACAGCAAGGAGGGCAAGTTCCTTGAGCCGACACTCAATGCCCTGTTTGATTCTGACATAGAGTTTACATATACAAGAGACGGTCTGAAAGATTTCATACGGAATAATCCGACATCCCAATACAGGATAATAGCCAAAAAACAGGAATATGATGCTGTAAGCTCTCTTATGGATAAGCTCAACAACAAGGCTGAGAATCCTAATATAAAGGGCGTATGGCTCGAGAATACATATCAGCGTACATATCCTTACGGTTCTCTGGCCTGTGATCTTATAGGCTTTGTTCAGGGGGATAACGAGGGTACATACGGACTCGAGGAGTTCTATAACGATGAGCTGATAGGTACTCCGGGAAGGGAGTTCGGATATCTAAATGATGATGAGAACCTTGAACGCACGATCAAGCCCGCCGATAACGGAAACACTCTTGTTACGAGCATAGATGTAAATATTCAGAGTATTGTAGAAAAACACATCCTGGCCTTTAACAAGGAGCATGAGAATGAATTCAGGGAAGGCAACGGTTCGAAAAATACGGGAGTGATAATAATGAATCCCAATACCGGGGAGATTATGGCAATGGCCTCGTACCCGGTATATGATCTGAATGATCCCAGAGACATAACGGGACTTACGGTAACCGTTGATGAATCATATACAACTCAGGGTGTTGTCGATATAGATATAGCTGATGAGGAGTCGGTTTCCGGAAACAGTGTGACTGCACCGGCAGGAACGGCTGAAGAGGGAGAAGGTTCCGAAGAGGGCGAAGAAGAGACAGCACAGGAGGCCGATGATAAACCCAAAACATACGAAGAGGCATATGAAGCAGCCAAAATGGAGGTTCTGAATGATCTTTGGAAGAACTTCTGCATAACAACGACATATGAACCC
>JBGUQP010000372.1:0-8575 GCA_045131145.1 Lachnospiraceae bacterium
GTTATTTCAACCTCCGGAATATTATCGGTAAGCGTATCAAACGATTCATTGTACTATTATTGGATGTATCCCAAAGCACTTGTCACATACGGATTTTTAAGACCTCAGTTTGATGTGTTTTTGACTGATGTGGGGCAGACGTCGGCAACCCTTAATACCCTCCCCTTTATGTATGGCTTCAATGAGGGATTCGGAATTCAGACCTTTCTCAGTATAAATACCGTTTTTGCTGCGGTTTACGCCTTATACAGGAATGCCATTGCAAGACTCGAAAAAAAGAAAGCTTATATTGCAACGGTTCTTTTGTCGGCTCTTCTCATATGCACCCAGCCTATACTCATTATGTTTAAATGGATAATGTCAAACGGCTACTTTATGTGCTTTATGTTCATTGTTGTCTATGCCGCATATGTATTTGACAGAAAACGCGATACAGACAATACCGTGGATATGAGGGGCAGGATGGTGATTCTGGGAATACTTCTGCTTCAGATGTCCATGCTTCGTATGGAGGGCATTATGGTGACGCTTGTCCTGGTCATCTGCTTTTCCACTCTTAAGTACAGAAACACGGAACTGTTCTGTGCCTTTCTGCTTCCGGAGTTTGTATGTGCTCTTGCATATTCTTTCTGGGTGTTTGTGATAAGCAATGTTGATGCCCCATATACGTTTCTAACGCCTAAAAAGGCCCTTCTGCAGCTGGCTGCCATCATTGCCGTATCCGTTTATGTGATGATCTTCAGGGGAAGAAGATTTGACCCTGTAGGAAAAAATATGAAAGTCATCCTGCCGCTTGCGATCCTTGCGGCAAATCTTGTGCTCTTTTTAATGAATAAGACTCTTTTTCTGGAAAACCTGTCTGCGTTTGCGAGGAATATATCAAACAGGAGCGGATGGGGACTTTTTCCCATGTGCATTATCGGAGTTTATGTTCTGCTGTTTATCGTGAAATTCAAAAAAGAGGAGAAGGGTGTCGGAATGACATATTGGGATATGTGCTTTGTATGCTATCTTCTGGCAACCTTAGCTGTGTGCTTTGCAAGAGAAGATGCATTAAGGGAAAGCATAGGAGATTCGGGAAACCGTGTACTTATGCAGGTGAGCCTTCTTGCCTTCTATGCGCTCGCCGACCACCTTATCGGCCTTATTGACACAGACCGTAAGGCTGTGACCAGCAGCTGAAATGATATCATTATCTTCGCTTGTAGAGAATACCGCAGGGAACCGATATCTTTTCATAATCGTTTGAATTTACATAGTCAAGCAGATATCCGTCCAGTTGATTCTCATTGGGTGACGGATCTGCTTCAACATCTCCGCAGGTCAGATAGGATCCGTATTCCTTATTCATAACAAGTATCATATCGGGATATCTTCCGGGATTCATTTTATAATAGGGCTGTAATCGCTCACTGTTAAATGCCGTGCGCCATGTGGTGGGAGCTCCCACGCGAAGATCGGTACACAAATATCCCCAGGGCAGAAGCTTGGTGATAAAGATATTTCCCACACTGTTTGAATCAAGTTCCATTGAGTTGGGATACTTCTGCGGAACATTAAGCTCACTGCTTACACAGTATTTCTTAATGGTTGAATAGGTGACATTATACGCGACATAGTGATCGGCTGTTGTATACAGGCCCCTGGCAGGTCCGTCGGAAATCCTGAAGCCCAGCATCTGCATCGGTGCATCCCTGTAGATGTTCACGAGACGGAGTTCCATCGTCTGGATAAGTGAGATACATATGACAGCCGTGAGAGTTACAACATAGCCAAGCCTGTATTCTTCAAGCTCTCTTATAAAACCGTCGATCATGATTATACAGCCTATGCTGGCTATAAAGTGTCCCATGGAAAGGACATACAGATAACCGTTTGAAGAATAGCTGTAAGTAAGTGACATGATCATACCGCCCAGGATAAAGGTGTTGAATATCCGGTAATCCGGTTTCCTGCCCATGAAGAAGAGAGGCAGTGAATACAGACAAAGTGCGGTTTGAATATAGCCGGTATGACCCGAGGATAGAATAAAAAATATTATAAACAGGATCGTGTCAAGGGAAAAGATCAGAAGACGGATCCGTTTATCAAGCTGGCGTTTCAGAAGAGATGCCGCAAAAGTAAGGCCGATGAGAAGATAGGACAGATAAGCACTGCGGCCATAGACTTCATTGATCCCGATAAAGAACTTGCGTATCGGATAAACGAGAGAGGTTCCGTGTTCTTCATCCGAAAGAACATACGGTATTCCCCTTATAAAGTCAGATATCGAAACATTGCCGAGAAGGAAGATAAAAAACAGTACGGCAGGTATACATATGCCGATGAAGGTATAGAATAAAACCGTTGTAAGTTCAGCGCTCCTGACAGAGTTCCCAAATCCTTCCGGAAGGATTGAAAGGGATGATACAAGAAGCAGAACGGCAATGACTAAAACCACTGCAAGATAGGCAATGCTCAGTGTGGGAAGTGCAAGCACGGAAAGAGCAAAAAGAACTCCCGCTATGAGCAGATGTCTGCTGTCATATGACTTATAGTAGTGATAAATAAGCAGCATGGACATAAGGAAAAACTGTACCGAAATTGTATAATAGGACAGGGTCGCTATGTTAAGATGAGTATAAAACATAAGCATGAGTGCACATACACAGGATGAGAAAACGCTAATATGCTGCCTGAGTATATTGTACATTACCGTTGCATTTATAAGGCTCATTATAACGAACAGTATCCTGAAATAGAGAACGATCCCGGTATTCGATCCGAAAGCAATCATGTAAAGTGTATAAAAAGGAAGCAGTATAAGTGATGACAACTGGGTGGGAAACCATTCGTGCAGGAAAATCGAATCCCCTGTAAAGAAACGATGGCAGGTGGAGATATAAAAGGTTTCATCCGACCAGCAGAAGGAGTAGGAACACCTGATAAGAAGAATGAGACAACTAAGGCCTATAAGGATATAAGGATATATTGACAACAGTTTGCTCAGGAATTTTTTCATGATTTTGCCTCTGTATATAAAATGTGCTATACTTGTTACCGTTCGAAAATCGAACAGTCAAGTATAATTCTACAATAGTTGTGTCAACATTTCAAACCTTTAACGGAGATGACGGTTATGAGTTTATATGAGAAGATAAAAGCCGGAGAAGAAAAGATCGCACTTGTGGGTCTGGGATACGTCGGAATGCCCATAGCGGTTGCTTTTGCCAGAAAAGTTAAGGTTATAGGATTTGACCTTAATGAAGAGAAGATAAATAAATACAAAAGCGGGATCGATCCCACGCAGGAAGTCGGGAATGATGTTATAGCCTCAACAAGTGTTGAGTTTACTTCGGATGAAGAGAAGCTTAAGGAAGCGAAGTTCCATATAGTGGCAGTACCAACCCCGATCAATCTTGACAAGACGCCTGACCTGCATCCTGTGGAGTCGGCATCAACACTGCTTGGAAGAAATCTTGTAAAGGGATCGATCGTCGTATATGAATCAACGGTATATCCCGGAGTTACAGAAGATATATGCGTCCCTATCCTTGAGAAGGAATCGGGACTTAAATGCGGGATTGACTTTAAGGTCGGTTATTCTCCCGAGAGGATCAATCCCGGCGATAAAGTTCACCGGCTTGAAAACATTAAGAAGATCGTTTCGGGAATGGATGAAGAATCACTCGATGAGATCGCCAGAGTGTATGAGCTTGTTATCGAGGCGGGGGTTCATCGTGCGGGAAGCATAAAAGTTGCCGAAGCGGCAAAGGTGGTTGAAAACTCACAGAGGGATATAAACATTGCCTTTATTAACGAGCTCGCCATGGCTTTTGACAAGATGGGTATAGATACAAGTGAAGTAATAGATGCCATGAATACCAAGTGGAACGCACTTGGCTTCAGGCCGGGTCTTGTAGGCGGGCACTGTATTGGCGTTGATCCGTATTACTTTATATATGAAGCCGAGAAGCTGGGATATCATTCCAGGCTCATATCTTCCGGAAGGCAGATAAATGATGACATGCCTGCCTTCGTTGGTGACAACATAATCAAGTACCTTGTCCTTGCCAATAAACAGGTCAGGCAGGCTAAGGTTGTATTCTTCGGAGTAACGTTTAAGGAGAATTGTCCCGACGTACGTAACTCAAAGGTCATAGAGATAATCAAGCACCTTGAACAGTACAGGATAAAACCTGTACTTGTGGATCCCAGGGCTGATGCGGAAGATGTTAAGAGAAGCTACGGATATGAACTGTCGGATATTAGTAAAGCTTATGACGCCGATTGTATAGTACTTGCGGTAGCCCATGAGGAATACCGGCAGATGGGAATTGATGAGTGGGATAAATTCTACAGAGCATGTGATGATAAAGAGAAGGTCATGATAGACATAAAGTCGATCCTTGATAAAGATGAGGTTAATAAGAGGGGTTACAGATACTGGAGGTTGTGATATGGGACTAATTGTGAATGCGGATGATTTCGGCAGGAGCGAGTCGGTGAACAGGGCCATATGCGAGGCTTTTGAAAAAGGAAGGGTTAATTCAACAACACTTATGGCAAATATGCCTGCAGCAGATGAGGCTTACGAGCTTGCGAAAAAGGGGGGCTTTGCCGACAAGGTAGGCATACATCTTAACATTACCGAAGGAATGCCGATAAGCTCGGGGATCCGCAATAATCCGCTGATATGCGGGTATGACGGAAGTTTTAACCAGGCTTTCTATCACAACACCAAATACAGGCTCTATATGGATCGCCAGTCCATAGATCAGATAAGGGATGAGTTTGATGCACAGATAAGACGCTTTCTTGGTTTTGGTTTTACCAGCATGCACATTGATTCCCACCATCACGTTCATACCAATTATCCTGTTTTTACAGCGCTTAAGGAGCTTGGGACCAAATATGACTTTGACTATATCAGGTTAAGCCGCAATCTCTATAAGGGCGGAAGCCTGCCCAACAGGATATATAAAAGTTTCTATAATGCCCGGGTTAAAAAACTTGCCGGTTCTACCTCCGACCTGTTCGGATCATATAAGGATTTCCTGTCTTATCCCAGGGAAGAATTAAAATCCCTTATAAACAGCAAAACCATCGAAATCATGATCCATCCCATGTATGGTGAAGACCGTGCCCTGATGGATACCGACATCCCAATAAGCGATGAAATATTTGATATTGCGGGCCTTTGATGATATAATGTTATAGGCTATGCCGTATAAGGGATTACTATGCCCTTTTGGCGGCAGACCGTGAACAACCGAACGGTAGTTTAAGCTATGATTAGTCATGAGAGGAAACAATAATGAGAACATATCTTGTAACGGGTGGAGCAGGCTTTATAGGTTCCAATTATATTCATTACATGTTCAAAAAATATGATAATGAGATAAGGATAATAAACGTTGATGCACTTACATATGCAGGCAATCTTGAGAATTTAAAGGAAGTGGAAGGAAGAGACAATTACACTTTTGTTAAGGCTGACATATGTGACAAGGAAGCCATAGGAAGGATCTTTGCGGATAATGATATAGACAGGGTAGTTCATTTTGCGGCAGAGAGTCATGTGGACAGATCCATCAGGAATCCTGAGGTGTTCGTACAGACAAACGTCTTAGGAACCGCTGTTATGCTTAACTGTGCGAAGGCCGCATGGGAGCTTCCGGACGGAACCTTTAAGGAGGACAAGAAGTTCCTTCATGTGTCAACGGATGAGGTTTACGGATCGCTCTCGGAGGATGGGGGTTATTTCTATGAAACGACACCCTATTCACCCCACAGTCCCTATTCCGCAAGCAAGGCGGGATCGGATATGCTGGTGAAGGCTTATATGGACACTTATAAGTTCCCTGCCAATATCACCAACTGCTCCAATAATTACGGACCTTATCAGTTCCCTGAGAAGCTTATTCCCCTTATCATTAACAATGCCCTGAACGGGAAGAAACTTCCCGTGTACGGAGACGGTAAGAATGTCCGTGACTGGTTATATGTTGAAGACCATGCAAAGGCTATAGATATGGTCCAGGAGAAGGGGAGACTCTTCGAAACATATAATGTGGGCGGGCATAATGAGAAGCAGAATATTGAGATAATAAATATCATTATCGAGACTCTTAGGGAAATGCTTCCCGATTCGGATCCCAGAAAGAAAAATGTATCAAAGGATCTTATTACCTATGTAGAGGACAGAAAGGGACACGACAGAAGATATGCGATAGCTCCCGATAAGATAAAGTCGGAGATAGGCTGGGAACCCGAGACCATGTTCAGGGATGGCATAAAGCTCACGATAAAGTGGTACTTTGAACATGAAGACTGGATGAAGAACGTTACAAGCGGGGATTATCAGAAGTATTATTCGGATATGTATAGTATGTCATAAGGAGGGACCCGCGAAGCGGGAGGATGCCTTATGACCGGAGAGAGAACAAAAAAGGGAAGGGTAAAAAGGGATGAAGGGAATTATTCTTGCAGGTGGATCGGGTACGAGGTTGTATCCCCTCACCAAGGCAGTCAGTAAGCAGATGATGCCTGTATATGACAAACCCATGATCTATTATCCGCTGTCGATACTGATGCTTGCGGATATCAGGGAAATAATGATCATATCAACACCACGGGACCTTCCGATGTTTAAGGAACTGTTCGGAACCGGTGAACAGCTGGGACTTAAGATGGAGTATGCCGTTCAGGAATATCCGAGAGGTCTTGCGGATGCTTTTATCATAGGTGCCGATTTTATTGGTGACGACAGCGCAGCCCTCATATTGGGAGATAATATCTTTTACGGACAGGGCTTTTCCAAAATGTTAAGACAGGTTGCCGCAAGGGAGAAAGGTGCAACCATATTCGGTTATTATGTCAGGGATCCCAGGGAATACGGTGTGGTTGAGATAGATGAGGAAGGAATGGCCGTTTCCATCGAGGAGAAGCCGCAGAATCCCAAATCTAATTATGCCGTTCCGGGATTATATTTTTATGATAATGATGTGGTTGAGATAGCAAGAAATGTTAAGCCTTCGGCAAGAGGTGAGATCGAGATAACCAGCATCAACAATGAGTATCTGTCGAGGGGACAGCTTCATGTGGAGACGTTAGGCAGAGGATTCGCATGGCTTGATACGGGTAATCATGACATGCTTCTTGCGGCGGCTGATTTTGTCAGCTCCATACAGAAGAGACAGGGAATGTATGTTTCCTGTATAGAAGAAATAGCATTCAGAAGGGGATTTATAACAAAGGACCAGCTTATTGAGCTTGCACAGCCGCTTCTCAAGACGGAATACGGAAGATACCTTACGGATGTGGCTAACGGACTGTAGGGGCCGGATCAGGGAGCAACGGGCAAGGACATAAGGGGAAGAAATGAAGGATAATAAGGATACGCAGGAAAACAGGAAACCGGTAAAGTACACTGCGGTTGACTGGGACAGCTACAGGATAAAAAAAGAAGAGAAAGACGTAAAGCCCCGCAAAAAGGCTAAGGATGAATGGACCCAGCCTGTTGTGGATGAAAAATGGGCAGTAGATAAGTCGGGCAAGGACAGGCCGGCTTATGATTTTGCGTCCGATGAAGAGTTTAACAGGGCACTGAAGGAAGCTGATACCAAACAGGATCCGGGTGCAGCACCCTCTAAAGGGGACACGGCTGCAGGGACCGATAAGGCTGCCTTGGAGAATTCGGAGATCAGGGAAGTTAAGGCTAACGATATACCTGAAAAACCCAAAAAGACCAAAAAGAAGAAATCACTCGGCACCAAGCTTGATGAACTGGGAAGCAACTGGGTGAGCTCCGGTAATTTCAGAAACAGGGATGATCTTGATGATAAGTCCTTTAAGGACCTAGAGAATAATATCATTGTAGAAGCAAGCAAGAGGACGTCTGACGAACTTCTGTCGAAAGCAGTTAAGGAAGTAAACAGTGCATTAAGGGACGAGAACGGATATGAACCTCTTGGCGAAGTGAGCCTTGCCGATACCTTTGAGATACCAAAACTGGATATTCATTTCGGAGATACGGCAGATCTTAAGAGTGCGAAAAAGGACCTTAAGGAACTCAGGGCTGAGGATCTTAAAAAGGAAATAGAGAAGCTGGATCTTGCTGCAAGTATAGAAGAGCAGACAAGGAAGGAATTAAATGAAGCCAAAGATGCTGATGAAGCCGAGAAGATAATCATAAAATCCGACGAGCTTAAGAGAAAAAAGAAGAAGAAAAAATCATCATCCTCTAAGAAGGCCCAGGCCGAAACGAAGCAGGAACCGGTAAAGGCGGTCGAAGAGACGGATATTGTTCCTAAGCCTGTCAGGAAGAGAAAGAAGAAAACGGCAAAGACGGAAAGAGCACAAGAAGTTCCGGAAATATCCGAAATATTCAAGGAAGCCGCCGCAGCTGAAAAACCGGCTGAAGAAGAGAAGGTGCCTGTAAGAAAGAAGAGAAAGACCCAGGGCACGCAGAAGGATAAAAAAAGCACCGAAGCAAGGGCTAAAAAGCAGGCACCGGTAAAGAAAGAAGAAAAAGCCAAAGCCGCCGGCAGAAAGAAGCCCGCTGAAGATAAGAAAGAAGCTGCAGAGAAAACCG
>JBGUQP010000373.1:0-3337 GCA_045131145.1 Lachnospiraceae bacterium
GACTGCTCTTGGCTTCATAGCCGGTTTCACCGGCGCCGAGATAGAGAAGGGTCTTAATGATAAGGGTGTTCTGACTGATTTTGTTCATCTTAAGGAAGGACATTCTAGGATAAATTTAAAGGTCAGGACAAGCGAGGAAACCGAGCTTAATGCGATAGGCCCGCGGGTGCCTGATTCTGCCATGGTAGAGATGTTTGAGAAGATCAGGGCTATAGGTAAGGACGACATGCTGGTCATTGCGGGAACCGTACCCAGACACATGCCGAGCGATATCTATGCGAGGTTTATCGAGCAGCTGTCATATGACGAGACGAAGATAGTGGTGGATACGACCGGTGAGAACTTCATCAATGCCCTTCCGTACCATCCCTTCCTCGTTAAGCCCAACCATGAAGAACTGGGTCAGCTCCTTGGCGAGCAGATATCGCCCTTCGATAAGGATGCGGTGATAAGCGGGGCCAAGAAGTTAAGGGATAGGGGGGCAAGGAACGTTCTTGTGTCGCTCTCATCCCAGGGAGCCCTCCTGCTTACCGAGGATGACCGGGTGATAAGCAGGGAAGCACCTAACGGCAACGTACGCAATTCGGTTGGATCGGGTGATTCCATGGTGGCAGGCTTTATCGCGGGCTACCTCGGATCGGGAAGCTTCGATGATGCCTTCTATATGGGACTTGCCGCAGGAAGTGCTTCGGCCTTCATGGAAGGTCTCGCCGGCGGCCAGGAAATACGCGAACTCTACCGCTTCATACGATAATACGCCACGGGGACGGTTCTTGCGTGCCACGGGGACGGTTCTTTTGGCACATTCAGACTTTTTTACTCAGAGCTATAGTGTAACATAAAGTAATGTGCCAAAAGAACCGTCCCCATGGCACAAAAGAAAGGAAAAGAATATGAACAAACCCAAGGTATATATTGACGGAAGTGCCGGTACGACCGGACTTCGCATTAACGAGCGCTTTGCAGGAAGGGATGATATTGAGCTTATAAGGATCCCGGAAGAATCACGCAAGGACAATGATGTGAGAAAGAAGTTCTTAAACGAAGCCGACATTGCCTTTTTGTGCCTTCCGGATGATGCGGCAAGGGAAGCCGTGTCTCTTATGGATCCTGCAAATGACAGGACAGTAATAATCGATACTTCGACTGCTCACAGGACGGAAGAGGGCTGGGCCTACGGAGTTCCGGAGCTTGCGCCCGAGTTTCGTGAGCGCATCAGGACTTCTAAGAGGATAGCGGGCCCCGGCTGCTATGCATCGGGCTTTATAATGATGGCCTATCCGCTTATTAAGGAAGGTATAATCGGAACCGATTATCCTGTTACGATAAGTGCTCTTTCAGGCTACAGCGGAGCGGGCAAGAAGGCGATCGCAGTATATGAGGGAGATAAACCTGAGGACTACAATGCGCCAAGGCCCTATGCGCTTTCCCAGCAGCATAAGCATCTTAAGGAGATGAAGGCGATATGCGGTCTTGACAGGGAACCCATTTTCACACCGGTTGTGGACGATTATTATTCGGGTATGATCGTAACCCTTCCCCTTTACGGACATCTGCTCAAAAAGAGGGTAAGCCCTGCCGAACTCAGGGATGTCTTGGCGGGATACTATAAAGAAGAGAGATTTATCCGGGTCATGCCCTTCGGAGCTGAGGCTGAGACGGGAGGCTTTCTGTCGGCGGGTGATATGGCGGGACGTGATGATGCCTGCATATACGTTACCGGTAATGATGACCGCCTGCTTATAAATGCATGCTTTGACAATCTGGGCAAGGGTGCGTCGGGCGCTGCCATCCAGTGCATGAATATAGTGATGGGAATTGACGAAGCAACAGGACTGAACATTTAAATATGAGACTTGATGAGGTGTAATATGGCAATTGATTTATTTACAATAGGCAGGTTCACCGTACACGGTTACGGACTTATGATAGGCATCGGCTTTATCCTGGCGGTCGTTATCGGAAGTTTAAGGACCAGGAATCTGGGTCTTTCTGACGATCACTTTACCAATATAGCCATCTGCCTTCTGGTTTTCGGATTCATGGGCGGTAAGCTTCTTTATATAATTGTAAATTTTAAGCTCTTTCTTCAGGATCCGCTTACGCATCTTGGTTCGGAAGGATTTGTGGTTTATGGGGGAATAATAGTCGGGATATTCTCTATCTTTGTGTACTGCAGGATCAAGAAGCTGTCGTTTTTATCCTATATGGATATGATGTCACCTGCTGTCATGATAAACCAGGGTTTTGGGCGTATAGGATGCTTTATGGCAGGATGCTGTCACGGACGTCCCACCACTTCGGCGTTTTCCGTTACCTTTACGGATCCCCACTGCCTTGCACCTACGGGGGTACCTCTTATCCCCACGCAGCCGATCTCCGCAGTCTTTGATCTATGTGTAGCTGCATTTCTGTTTGCAATACAGAGAAAAGTTAAGTACAGAGGTACGGTTTCGGGATTGTATCTTATGCTTTACGGTGTGGGAAGGTTTGTGATAGAGATATTCAGGGGTGATCTTGACAGAGGAACAGTAGGTAACTTATCAACCTCACAGTTCATATCGATATTCATGGTCATATTTGCAGCCGGATACTTATACGTTGTGAATAAGAAGAAACTGGAAACGGAGTACAAATGAAACGAGGAACCGTCCCCCCTGTTTCATTTGATTGGGCCGATCTCCCGGTAGTAACGGAATACGGCCTTGCCGAGGATCTTGTTTCTTGCGACGAAGGGATGTACCCAGAAACGTGAGTCGGCTGAGTAATTCCTGTTGTCACCCATCATGAAATAAGAATTCTCGGGTATGGTTACAGGACCATAGTCGCCGATGGCATCAACCTTGATATAAGGCTCATCAAGGGGTGTGCTGCTGCCGTCGATATATACCTTGCCGTCGATAACTTCAAGGGTTTCGCCCGGAAGGCCTATGATACGCTTTATAAAGAGCTGGGATTCATCATCCGGAAACTTGAAGATCACTATATCACCACGCTTGGGGTCCTGACTCTTATAGGCCAGCCTGTTGCCGAAGATACGGTCGCCGGTCATGATGGTGGTTTCCATGGAGGCTGAAGGAATCACGGCATTAACGATAAGGAACATATTGACAACAACAGCGATGGCTACTGCTATCTCAAGGATCAGGATCCATTCCATTATCTCATACTTGATCTGCGTCTTGGTCATTTTCTGACTCATTCATTACCTCCGGCGTGTATCTTCTGATAGCATTTCCGTTAATTGACACGCTAGGCCCATTATAGTACAATCGAAACCGAATTACAAGTTGCCCGGGGAGGTTAAGATGCTGTTCAATTCCCTGCCGTTTTTGTT
>JBGUQP010000374.1:0-3702 GCA_045131145.1 Lachnospiraceae bacterium
TTCTACAATGATGCGGTCCTTCGAAGCTTTGAAAAAATATCCGGCGGTGAAGCAATACGCCCTGATATAGCAGGTATCATGGGAGCCTTCGGTGCTGCCCTTATAGCAAGGGAGCGTTATGAAGATGTGAAGTCTACCACCATGCTGTCCATTGACCGGATAAATTCTCTGGAATTCTCAACATCGATGGCCAAATGCAAGGGCTGCACAAACAACTGCCGCCTTACGATCAACAAGTTTTCGGGCGGCCGCCAGTATATTTCGGGCAACCGCTGTGAAAGAGGCCTGGGTAAACAGAAGAATGAAAATAACCTTCCCAACCTTTTTGAATATAAAGAGAAGAAGGTTTTCGGATATGAACCTCTTGAGATAACTGAAGCGGAACGGGGGATAGTAGGTATTCCCCGGGTACTCAATATGTATGAGAATTATCCCTTCTGGTTTACATTCTTTACTAAACTTAAGTACAGGGTAATACTTTCACCAAGATCATCACACAAGATCTATGAACTTGGTATAGAATCGATACCTTCGGAATCCGAATGCTACCCAGCCAAGCTGGCCCATGGTCATGTTGAATGGCTGATAAAGCAGGGAATCAATTACATCTTCTATCCTGCCCTCTTCTATGAGCGCAAGGAGCAGGAAGGCGCAACAAATCATTACAACTGCCCTATAGTAACTTCCTACAGTGAGAACATCCGTAACAATATGGATGAAATAATAAAGAAGGAAGTCCGTTTTCACAATCCTTTCTTAAGCTTTGAGAGCCTGAAAATCGCATCGGGTGAGCTTATTGCGGCCTTTCCCGATATTCCGGCGGATGAGGTTTTTGCCGCAGCCAAGGCAGGCTGGGAGGAAATGGCCCGTGTAAGGGAAGATATACAGTATAAGGGTGAGGAAACACTTAAGTATTTGGAAGAGAATAACAGACACGGCATTGTTCTTGCAGGCCGTCCCTATCATGTGGATCCCGAGATCAATCACGGAATACCTGAAATGATTAATTCTTACGGTTTGGCTGTACTTACCGAGGATTCCATATCCCACTTAAATCCATGTGAACGTCCGCTCATGGTATCAGACCAGTGGATGTATCATTCAAGGCTCTATGCCGCTGCCAATTATGTAAAAACAAGGGATGATCTGGACCTTGTCCAGCTTAACTCCTTCGGCTGCGGCCTTGATGCGGTAACTACCGATCAGGTTAATGATATCCTGTCCGCATCAAATAAGATATATACCTGTCTTAAGATAGATGAGGTAAATAATCTGGGAGCCGCCAGGATAAGAATACGGTCGTTATTGAGTGCCATAAACCTTAAGAAAAAGCATAAAGAAACACGTGAAATAAAAAGTTCTGCATATAACCGTGTTATTTTTACGGAAGAAATGGCAAAGAATTACACAATTCTCTGTCCCAACATGTCTCCTATCCATTTTGATGTTATGGAGCAGGCTTTCAATTCATGCGGTTATAACCTTATTGTACCAGACAACTCCAATAAGGCTGCGGTTGATGTTGGGCTTAAGTATGTAAATAATGACGCCTGCTATCCTTCCCTTATTGTTGTCGGACAGTTGATGGATGCCATTCTTTCGGGTAAATACGACACTGACAGACTGGCCGTTATCATGAGTCAGACTGGCGGGGGATGCCGCGCGACCAATTATATTGCTTTTATAAGACGTGCACTCAGGAATGCAGGATATGAACATATACCGGTAATATCACTTAATATCGGTAAGATTGAGAGCAACCCCGGTTTTAAAATAAACTTAAAACTGGGTCAGCGCCTTGCATATGCTGCTATTTTCGGAGATCTCTTTATGAGATGCTTATATCGGATGCGTCCTTATGAAATAACACCGGGTTCGGCTGACGAGGTTCATAAAAAATGGGTAAAGCGATGTCGTGAATTCGTTTCATCCAAGCACCAGAGCATCAGAGTTTTTAATCAGATGTGCAGGGATATAGTTGCCGACTTTGACTCGATCCCGATAAATGAGGATATAAAGAAACCGAGAGTCGGAATTGTAGGTGAGATACTGGTTAAGTTTTCTCCAACAGCCAATAACGATCTTGTGGGACTGATCGAGCATGAAGGTGCCGAGGCCGTTGTTCCGGATCTTATTGATTTTATGCAGTATTGCTTCTATAACCAGGTATATAAGGCCGAACACCTGGGTAAATCGAGAAAGACTTCTGTTTTGTCAAGTCTTGCGATAAAGGGAGTGGATACACTAAGAGGTTCTGCAATAAAGGCTCTTAAAGAGAGCAGACACTTTACTCCGCCCGTAAGCATATATAAACTGGTTGATTATGCTAAGGATATTGTGTCGATCGGTAACCAGACAGGTGAAGGATGGTTTCTGACAGGTGAAATGGTGGAACTTATTCATTCCGGAGTAAGCAATATTGTTTGTACCCAGCCCTTTGGATGCCTTCCCAATCATGTTGTAGGTAAGGGGGTCATAAAAGAATTAAGACGGCATTATCCGGATTCCAATATAGTTGCAATAGATTATGATCCGGGTGCCAGCGAAGTCAACCAGCTGAACCGTATCAAGCTTATGCTGTCTACAGCCTTTAAGAAGATGAGTGCATGATCAATATATCATCTTCTTTCCCACGGCTGATTTTATACGTTCAAGCTCTGTGTTGAAGTCCTCAAGATATTCTTCGATATGCTCGCTTTGTCCTCTTAAGTAAATATCGACCATGTTGTCACAGGCATCGGACAGCCTCTTATCTTCAAGCTTGCTGCAGAGGCGTTTGATGCCTTTTAATGTATAACCCATATAATCCCATTTACGAATACGAACAAACTCCATGCAGTCATCAAAAAGTTCACTCATTTCCGCGATATACCTTACGGACCGGCTGCTAATGGGAGAAGCATTGAATTTATCGGTAACGGCATATCTTCTCCACAGCCATCTGCCCATTATTACATTTAACTTGCTTATGGAAATAGGTGTCTCTATATAGTCATTAAAGCTTACGGAGAGAAGATCCTTGTACACCAGGGCAACAGGTTCATCAAGGATAAATATTATGGGTACGTCGGAATAATAACCTGACCCCATGCTTCTAATTCTTTTTGCTGTTTCTATACCGTTAAGCTTACTCATCTTATATGCTAAAAATACAGCATCATAGCATGGGTCAAGCAGCATTTCTATTGCGTTACGCCCACCGATGGCCTTGGTGATGGTGATCTCGTATGGTTTGATCAACGCCTCGTATTTTTCAAGGCTTTCAATATTGTCATCCACAAGAAGGACATTGACACCGGGATCGACTGCTGACTTGTCCTGTACCGCATGGGGATTATCGGACTTATCGATCTGCGTTACTGCCTTACCCTGTACAGGGATAGTGTTCTCTGATTCGTTATCACTGTCTTCGAAAACGTTCTCATCGACTGCAACAAGATAATTGGGAATAGTGATTATGTAGCACAATATCTCATCACAGCAGTCATAAATAAATTCAACACTCATTACTATCTGATTGCCTGTATATGGATAGATCGCAGGAACCATCAGACCGTTTTTAGCATCCTTGCTGTTTAAGGCCCGCATAACATCGCCATCCAAAGTAAAAACCTCCGAAAGCTTACGGTTCAGGAAATTGTCATTGTAGAGCCTCGCATTCACCTCGGCAGCCCTGTTCTGGTAAAGGATTACCTTCTCATC
>JBGUQP010000375.1:0-2810 GCA_045131145.1 Lachnospiraceae bacterium
CTATGAGAGGTCTCCCGGATATCACGCTTTTAGAGCCGATATCGGACGCATTTGGAATATCGGTGCCGGAGCTGATTTCCGGGTACCAGATCAAAAATGCCAATGTGTCGGCGAATATGATGCGGTCAAAGTTTTATATTTGTCCGATTTGCGGAAATGTGATCCATGGCATGGGTGAGGCGGTTATTCATTGTCATGGAGTTCAGCTGTTACCGGCTGAGGCAGAGCAAACGGATGAGCATCATATGGTATTTATCGAACGAGTGGAAGATGAGTATTATGTCAGGATCGATCACGATATGACTAAGACACATTATATTTCCTTCATCGCGGCAGTGTCCCCGGATCGCTTGCAGATGGTAAAACTGTATCCGGAAGGTGAAGCTGAGGCAAGGTTCAAGATCAGCGGAGTGCGGAAGATGTATTTTTATTGCAATCGTGATGGATTATTCTGTCAGGATGTTGTGAAGGGTATTGACGATAAAGAGCGCGGATATGATGATACGCAGGAGAGAATGGAATTAGAGCAAGCAGCGGATATGCTGTTTGGGTAATGATTCAGAGAAAAATATCGGTAGGAATGAATGACTGAAAGCCTTTATTTACGGGCATGACACGAATCGTATCACTGATGTGACGATACGTTTCTTTTCTTCTTCCTGGTTCTTTGTTACCTTCAGATTGCCGACAGGCAATACGATACGAAAGGACAAAGTGAACATGAAAGAGAAAAGAAATCTGCTGACGGGAATTGGGTTGATCAGCGCATTTGCTCTGTGGACTGTTTTGATCCAATGCGTTGATGTGCAGGCTGTGGGACAGAATGGTACGAAGATCGGGCTTGCTGCTTTTAATGTATGGTTTCATCAGCTGACCGGAGTGCATATGACAATCTATACAATCACTGATTGGCTGGGTCTTGTTCCCATTTTTGTATGTCTGTGCTTCGGAATGCTGGGGATGGTGCAGCTGATAAAGAGGCGGAGCCTGCTAAGGGTTGATTCGGACATTCTTCTGTTGGGTGCATATTATGTGATCGTCATAGCATGTTACCTGGTTTTTGAAATGATCCCGATCAATTACAGGCCGATTCTGATAGAGGGAAGACTGGAAGCATCCTATCCGTCATCAACGACACTATTGGTACTCGCCGTGATGCCAACCTTGATATTTCAGGTGTGCAGAAGAGTGGAGAATCCTCTGATCAAAAAAGTGACGGCGGTATTTGCACTCTCTTTTTCGGCATTTATGGTAATAGGCAGGCTGATATCAGGGGTGCACTGGGCGACGGATATAGTTGCTTCTGTATTATTATCTGCGGGGCTGTTTATGCTGTATCAATCAGCGGTTATGTATATGGATTTAAGTAAAGCAGCCCGATAGGAGAGAAGATGGAGTTTAATGAAAAATTGCAGGAACTGAGAAAATCCAGATCACTGACACAGGAAGAGCTGGCTGAGGCGCTGTTTGTTACGCGGACAGCGATATCGAAGTGGGAATCGGGTCGCGGTTATCCAAGCCTTGATTCGCTAAAGGAGATATCGAAGTTCTTTTCGGTGTCGATTGATGATCTGATCTGCTCGGAAGAGATCATTTCTGCGGCGGAAGATGAGAAGAAAGACTGCATGGATAAGTACATATCTCTGATCTGCGATACTCTGGATATTTTTTTGGCATTACTGTTATTCCTGCCTGTATTCGGAAACGGAACAGATAATCCGGCTTCGGTATCACTTTATGCGATCACGGGCTTAAGTACATGGATCAAAATAGTGTTTACGGTTCTGGTCAGTATAACGATTCTGAACGGTATCTGTGGTGTTATTATCTGCCATTTTGAAAAGCCGGTCTGGAATCGTCATCGGCTCGTGACGGGAATGGTGTTGTCAGTATCATGTGCAGCGGTGTTTATCCTGACAAGACAGCCCTATGCAGGCATCATTTGTCTGGCTATTCTGGTCGTGAAGGGATTGCTGATTGGAAAGGGGAAGAGTTTGATATGATCAAAAATGAACGCATAAGGATATATCCTGCGAGTCAGGAACAGATGGAAAAGTGTATTGATTCAGAGACGGATGAAGAGCTGAAGAAAGCATATAGTGAAATGCTTGAAGGCTGCCTTGCTCATCACGAAGAGTGGGACTGGTATGCGATGTGGATGATTGAGAAAATGGATGGAACCCATATCGGTGATTTCTGTTTTAAGGGCATAGGGTCAGGTCATAACCCGGAGATCGGATATGGTATTCTGGATGAGTTTCAGGGACAAGGTTACGCCACAGAGGCAGTGAAGCTTGCTTTAAAGTGGGCGTTCGAGCATCCACAAGTATTAGCTGTGGAAGCTGAATCAGATCCCGATAATGCAGCATCTCAGAGAGTTTTGGAGAAGTGCGGATTTCTGGCAACCGGAGCAATCGGTGAGGAAGGACCGCGTTTTATAGTTTATAAGGAGAACAATAAGCAATGAATGATCATACAATTCGTTTGGAAGAAAAGAAGGATTACAGAGAAGTTGAAAATCTGGTCAGAGAGTCGTTCTGGAATGTGTATAAACCTGGATGTGCTGAGCATTATGTGATCCATGTGCTCAGGGATGATCCGGCATTTGTTCCGGAGCTTGATTTTGTTATGGAGCAGGATGGGAAGCTGATCGGACAGAATATGTTCATGAAGACAATCATCGAAGCAGATGATGGAAGGACGGTTGATGTTCTTACTATGGGACCGATCGGCATTACCCCGAAGCTGAAGCGTAAGGGATATGGAAAAGCTTTGCTGGACTATTCGCTGGAGAAGGCTTCGGAGATGGG
>JBGUQP010000376.1:0-4097 GCA_045131145.1 Lachnospiraceae bacterium
TAGGTAAGACCACTTCCGTATCGCTTAAGAATACTAAGTTTAACAAAAACGATATCGAATGGAAGTCGGAGAACGAGAGCATTGCCAGGGTTGAGCCGGGCGGCAAAGTCACCGGAATCGGCGAAGGAGAAGTCACGGTCTATACAACTACCGGCGGTGTCAGGAATGAATGCAGGATCACGGTAACAAAATGAAAAAGATAATAATATATGTTTCGGTTATAACTTTGATAATGCTGCTTGCAGGCTGCGGCAGGAAAGCTGAGGAAAGGGGTGTGGGAAACGATATGGGAAATGACGGTGATATCAGAATAAAAGACGTTACGATACAGACAAGCGTCAGAAAGACCGGTCAGTACCCCGAGTCCATCTGTGCCGTATATTCAGGCAGCCTTGACGGAATATCGGTCGGGGCGTCTGACTTTAAAATGACCGGCAAGGCTTCAATATGGGGAAGCAACGATAAACGCCCGTTTGAAGCGGGATTTTCGTCGGTTGAGGTTAAGGGTGATACGATCACCCTTTATCCTGCGGACTATCCCGAGAAGTTTTTCTATGCCGACGAGTATAAGATTGCGTGTGGGAAGGATGAGCGGCTGAACTTCACGGATAAGGATGTATCGAAGATAGTAACGCCCGTTGCGGATGATTTTGAATATATTGAAGGGCAGGGCGGCAGTCCGCTTAACTACCATATATTCAGGCCGGCCGATGAGGAGAACAAGCCGCTCGTTATCGTCTTTCACGGCTACGGCGATACGAAGAACCTCCTTACCTACCGCACGGCCGTTGACTGGGCCGACCCCGAGAACCAGAAGAAGCGTCCCTGCTACGTGATCGCGCCTACAATAGATGATATGATCTACTACCGGGCGGATAAGCGGGATGAGATATTTGAAGATCTTAAGAAGCTGATCGACACCATGGTCGCCGAAGGCAAAGTCAACAGTTCCAAGATATATGTGATGGGTAATTCGTTCGGAGGCATGTCAACGATAGAATTCAGCGAAAAGTTCCCGGATACGGTTGCGGCGGCGCTGGCCCTGTGTCCGGCAGTTAACTACTCCGACACGGCGGTTAAGAACCTTGAAAAGATGAAGGACGTACCCATCTGGCTTGCCCATGCGGAACATGATAATACGATCCCGTCGGATGAGAGCGTAAAGATAAAGGATGCCCTTAAGGCTGCGGGTGCCGGGGAAGTGAAGCTTACCATCTATTCAGATGAAGAGATGAATGCCTCTGGCGCCGACAGCGATCCCGATTCGACCTACAGCTACCACCATGTCGAGCTTGCGGTCATGGAAGACGAAGCCTACAAGGACTGGCTCTTTGAACATTGAGAACAGGAGGTAATAAACCATGTACTTATTCAAAAAAGGAAACAAACTGATAACTGCGATTTTGCTGATTTCGGTCATTTCACTGGCCTTGTCCGGATGCAATGTAAACATAAATATTTACGACAGTGCAGCCGGTCAGAGTGTAAGCGGCAGTTCCGATGAGGTCGATTATTCCGATGAGGCTAATTGGGTTTACTTTGGAATAGGAGAAGATAAAGCGGCCGATCTTTTCCTCATATGCCCGACTGTTGATAATAATGATGAATACAATATGTCTCTTGACGATGAAAAGACCAAACAGAACTTTACGGGAGCGCTTAACATGGAGCGGGGTATATATGAAGACAGTACCAGAATGTATGCTCCCTTCTATAAACAGGCGGCCATGAAGGTATATGATCTTGACAGTGATGAACGGGAACAGTATATGCAGATTGCATACGAGGACATTTCCTCGGCATTTAACTATTATCTGGAAAATGAAAATAATGGCAGACCCATCGTTCTTGCCGGTTTCTCGCAGGGCGCCGATATGTGTTACCGGCTGCTGGAAGAGTACTTTGGTGACGAAGAGCTTTATGACAGACTGGTAGCCGTTTACGCGATCGGCTGGCCATGTACAAAAGAGCTGGCAGATAAGTATCCTCAGATCAAACCCGCAGAATCGGCTGATGACATCGGGACGGTCATAAGTTTTGACTGTGAAGCAGAGGATGTGACCGGGACCTTTATATATCCGGAAGATATTAAAGCATATACTATCAATCCGCTTAACTGGATGACTGATTCTACCGTGGCGGATAAATCATTAAATGAAGGAGCCTGTTTCACAAATTACAGCGGAGAGATCGTTAACGAAGTCGACGAACTGTGCGGCTGCTATATTGACGAGAGCCGCGGCGTAGTTAAGGTTACTGATATTTCCCCTGAGGACTATCCCGCGCACCTTAAGCTCCTGCCGGAAGGAGGCTATCATATATATGACTATCAGTTCTTCTACAGGAACCTTCAGGAAAATGTGGCAAACAGGGTCAATAGATATATTAAGACAAGATAATATTACAAACTTGGTGCATCATGTGATATTATAGTCCTATAGCTTAAATCACATATAAGCCTATATGTAATAGATGTAATGGGATAAAGGAGGATTCTATTAGGATGAAAAATCGAAAGATCAAAAGACTCTTAGCGGTCACCTCTGTAATCGCAATGTTTGCAGGGGAATTAACCGGAATGCCGTATCATGCTTATGCTGCGGACCTTCTCGAAGAAACCGTCATTGATACATCGGCGGATGATACGGAGATGATAACTTCCGACTCATCGTCAGGGGCAGCCCCGGAACTGATATCCGATGATCCACAGGAAGTACTTCCGTATGGTCTTGCCGGAATGGAAGATGATTACAAGCCGGATTCGGAAGAGCTCGAGCTTAAGAAGGACATTGCCTCGCAGAATGTTGCCGGTGCTGTGGATAAGCTCACCCCGGGACATGATTACGTTATAAATCAGGTTATCTTTTTTGCGGATAGTGAGGATTATGCCCGTGAGGTTGCAAAGGCATACAATGCAGAACTTGAATCGTTCCGGGACGGGGTTGGAGTCCTCCTGCTTGATCCCGAGGTTATATCTGTAAGCGAAGCTGTAAGAATTGGCGCAGACCCTTCATATGATCTTCCGACAGTATGTCCCAACTACATATCTTATTTGCCGGATCCTAAACCTTCTGAGACGGTATGCTCTGAAGATGCGGATGAGATAACGGCTGATAAAGGCGAGAATGTGGATGATTTTGACTGGAAATACTGGTCTGAACTTTGGGATGACCCGGCCCTGGATCCCGCTTATCGTTTCGAGGACCCGGATGACAATAATGAAAAGTCCGGATTCCAATGGATGCACGGACATGTCGGGAGTTATGAAGGCTGGGGTACTGCAAAGAGATCGGATGATGTGATCGTTGCCGTGCTGGATACCGGAATATACGCAGAACATGAGGACCTTAAGGGTCAGGTCATAGATGAATATCATGTTATAAATGGTTCGACAGAAGTCGATTATTCCGGTCACGGAACCCATGTTGCGGGAATAATCGCGGCGAAGGCCGGTAATGGCAAAGGCGGCGTCGGTATTGAGCCCGATGCGAAGCTTATTAATATTCCTGTTTTCAGCGCCGAAGGAGGCGATGAGGAGGGTGCACAGGATGACGATGTTATCAGGGCAATTGAATATGTTGCCAATCCCGGCGGTGAACGCAGGGCCGATATTATAAATATGAGTCTCGGGGGACCGGGCTTCAATCCCATGTACCAGAAGGCCATCGACAAGGCATATTCGGCAGGGGTGACAGTATGTGCTGCGATGGGAAATGACGGAAGCAGTATCGTTAACTATCCTGCATCCTATGAACATGTTATTTCGGTAGCTGCAACAAATGAAAACGATGAAAGGTCAGACTTTTCGACATATGGTCCCTGGGCTGATGTGGCTGCTCCCGGAAGCCACATATTCTCTACCTGGAACGGTCATAACTACGACGCCCGGAGCAAAAAGGGGCAGTATACAACGGACAGCAGCCTTTATACTTCCTGGGACGGTACTTCCATGGCCTGTCCCGTGGTTGCCGGAGTATGTGCAAGTTATATGAAAATACACGGCCATCAGGACCCCGATGTTATGGAAGCAGTTCTTAAGAAATGTGCTGCCCGCGTTTCGGAAAAGAATATAGGAGTGGGTATTGTAAACATATCGG
>JBGUQP010000377.1:0-8097 GCA_045131145.1 Lachnospiraceae bacterium
CTTTAATCTCATAAAGATATTATTGCCTCCGAAAACTGTTAAAAGCTATTATAGTATATCATTCCTGTGAAAGGTCCGAAAAGCTGAAAGTAACATCATTACCATCATTTGCTATATTTACAGTATAACTTCTTGTCTTATAACCATCCCTGCTCAGTGTTATAACATGAGAACCCGTTACTTTGGCTGTAGAAACCGGAGCTATTCCGATGTAATTACCGTCAAGATATACTTCCGCACCTTCAGGCTGCTGGACCTGGATCTTTTTCTGGGCACTTATTATGCTCATGCTTGATGAGCTGGTAAAACTCGTGCTTGACGATGCAGAATTTATACTCAGGCTGTCAGCAGATACCACAGAACTGCTTGATGAAGAAGTTGATGAGGAGGATGAGGACGAGGAGCTTGATGAAGAGGATGAATCATCTTCATCCATTGTAATGTCTATTTCAGCATAATCCGATCCTACTTTAATATTTGAATTGATAGTTTTATACCCGACACACTCAACTCTTACGGTATGAACTCCGTATTCCAAGGGCACCCTGTCTTCAAACTCTGTTATCTCATCATCAATATAAAGCCTTGCATAATCCGGCGCAATTTTAAAGAGAACATGACCTATGGCAACCTCTTCAATATCTATTTTGGACAGGTCAAGCCTTGACTCCTTATCTCTTATTACCCTTATTTTTTCTTCTCCGGCATATCCTCTGTTGGTTACCCTTACAAGATACTCACCCTCGCCAGCAGGAATCAGCATATCCTCGGTAATAGGCTTTATTATATCCTGGCCTACCTCTATCCATCCTCCCACAAAGTAAGCATCATTAAGGATTCTTATATACCCGTGTCCCTTATCGACAACGATCGAGAGTATCTCCTTATCCAAACCCCTTACGATAAGGGTATCCATCTCGGTTATATCCATGATCTGAGCTTCTTTGTTTTGTGAATATATCCTCAGATCGTTCGTAAACTTATAAGCCTCATCACCGATCATCATGATCTTCTTTTTTTCATCAAAAGAAAAACGGGTGACATCCGTATAAGTCCATGTTGTATCCGAAATCTGCATACCGGTAAGTTTCTTAAGGCTTCTGGTATAAAAAAGCCTGTATACTTCACCTAAGGAAAGTTCCTCAAAACTCATGATACTTCCATGTTTACTCTTTACCGTAAGAGAATCGTCATATGGGATCTCATATATCTTTCCGGACCTGATATCCTGAAGATCCATCTGTTTGTCTTCCGTGTTTATATTGAGAAGTATTCCCTGAATACCCTCGTCATCAGACAGATTTTCTGTATATGCATTTTCCGACACAGTCTCAGCGTCAGCCCTGTCAACAGCCTTTTGTCTGGCATATTCCATTATAATGAGATAACAGCCCACAAACATTATAAAGAGGATAACGCAAATGGGCACTACAGCTTTTTTCATCCAATCTCCATATAATGACCGATCCTTGGCAGCAGCCACTCCTTTGTATTATGCGTGGGATCATCAAGAACATCATCAAACATCATATCAAGTATCCTTCCAAGGCCGGGCCCCGGACTTACTCCCGAATCAATTAAGTCTTTTCCTGTAAGGGCAAGCTCCTTTATCGACAGGCAGTCACCCCGTTCAATTATCCTTTTGAACATCGACTCAAAATCATCTATATCCTTAAGCTTTATCTCTCTCTCCATCATGCTCTGGGCACCTATATCACAGCGTCTTACGATAAGCCATAGGGGAATCAGTTCCTTTGTTATTTCTACAATAGTTCTCCTTACCCTTGGTTCTGTCAGCTTTCTTCTGTGGTCATGATATTTGACAAGCCTTCTGACCTTATATAATGTATCATTATCATACTTCAGTCTGTGCATTATATCAGAAGCTATTTTTTCGCTTATATATGCATGTCCCTTGAAATGATCCCTTCCTGTCTCATCAACTGTTCTGGCCACAGGTTTTCCGCAGTCATGAAAGAGCATGGTAAGCCTTAATATCTTTATATCATTTTCCGATAATCCTTCATCAAAAAGGACTGAATTCTTAAGAGTTTCTATCGTATGGATCCCGACCGAATACATATGATGAGGGGTATTCTGACCGGTTTCCATCATAAGATCAAATTCTGGAAGTATCACTTTCGATACTCCTGTTTCATAAAGGGTCATGATCCTTTCGGGATGCTTAGACACAAGAAGTTTTTGAAGCTCGATCCTTATCCTTTCGGCACTTATTTTTGTCAGACTTGGCGCAAGAACCTTAACCGCCTCAAGGGTTTTTTTATCTATATCATAATCCAGCTGTGCCGCAAACCTGACAGCTCTGAGTATCCTGAGTGCATCTTCTGAGAATCTGTCATATGGATCACCTACAGCCCTTATTATCCCTCTGTCAAGATCATCAAGACCTCCGAAAAGATCAACCACACCCACATCATCATTAAAGGCCATTGCATTTATGGTAAAATCGCGTCTTTTCAGATCTTCCTCAAGATTAACCGTAAAGGTTACCTCTTTCGGGTGCCTCAAGTCCTCATAGGTTCCGTCTATACGATAAGTGGTAACTTCATACCCTTCATTACCCAACATGATCGTAACCGTTCCATGCTGTATGCCGGTGTCTATAGTCCTGCGAAAGAGGGATTTTACCTGCATCGGAGTGGCAGATGTTGTTATATCCCAATCGTTGGGCTTTTTACCCAACAAACAATCCCGCACGCATCCTCCTACGGCATAAGCTTCGAAGCCTTCATCTGTCAGTTTTTGGATGATAAGCCTGACCTTATCCGGAAGTGTAATATGCATACGGGATTACCTCTGTTTATATTCTGCTTATTTTACAAGCTTAACCGTTTCTCTTGCTATGGCCAGCTCTTCATTTGTCGGGATCACCAGTACACTTACTTTTGCCCCGTCAGGTGAGATGACTGCTTCCTCACCTCTTATATTGTTCTTTACAGGATCAACTCCGGTACCCAGATATCCTAAGTATTCACCTATCATCTGTCTTACTTCGATATTATTCTCACCTACACCTGCCGTAAATACTATGGCATCGACCCCGTTCATAGCCGCTGCATAGGAACCTATATACTTGGCTACCCTGTAAGAATAAGCCTCAAGAGTAGTTTTGGCCTGGTCATTACCGGAACCTGCAGCCTCACCTAAATCCCTGAAATCGCTTGAAACCTCGGAAAGACCGAGTACTCCTGATTTCTTGTTAAGGATATTTAACATCTCATCTATATTAAGATTTTCCTTGTTGCTTATGAACTGGATTATGGCGGGATCAAGGTCACCTGATCTCGTTCCCATAAAGAGACCTTCAAGGGGAGTAAGCCCCATGCTTGTATCAACACATTTTCCGTTCTTTACAGCACTTATGCTGGCCCCGTTTCCGAGATGGCATACGATCACCTTAAAGTCATTTATATCCTTACCTAAGAATTCAGCTGCCCTTTTTGATACGAATTCATGGCTGGTCCCATGGAATCCGTACCTTCTTACCTTATATTTTCTATAGTATTCGTAAGGTATTCCGTAAAGATAAGCCTTTTTCGGCATTGTCTGATGGAAGGCTGTATCAAACACTGCAACCATGGGCACATTCGGCATGATCTTTTGGCATGACCTTATTCCGATAAGGTTTGCCGGATTGTGAAGAGGTGCAAGATCGTTGCATTCCTCAATGGCTTTAATAACTTCATCATTTATAAGGGTTGCCGACGAAAAGCTCTCACCACCGTGAACTATCCTGTGACCTACGGCTCCTATTTCATCAAGTGAAGATATAACCCCGTTTTCCTTGTCGATCAGGGAATCTATTACCAGCTTAACAGCCTCAGTATGATCGGGCATATCTGCATTTTTTTTGATCTTGTCCTTGTCTTTTGGCTGATAGGTGACCATACCCCCGTCGATCCCTATCCTCTCACACAGTCCCTTTGCAAGAACTTCTTCGGATTCGGAATCGATAAGCTGGAACTTGAGTGACGAACTTCCGCAATTGATTACAAGTACCTTCATTTTTCTACCTTCTCTCCTATATTTATTAATATATCATCAATATGCCTTTCCCCAGTAAACCATCTTCTTGGCAGGCTTGCCGCAGCAGACACATACATCGCTTAACTGCTCCTGTTCAAAAGGCATACAACGGCTCGTAACCGCAAGTTCATCCTTTATTGCATCCTCACAGGCCTGATCTCCACACCACATGGCCTTCACGAAACCGGTCTCCTCAGCAAAAAGCCTTCTGAATTCATTCATATCCTTTGCAACAAAAGTATGCTTTTCCCTGTGAGCTCTTGCCCTTTCAAGCATATCTTTCTGCATGCTGTCAAGAAGTCCGCTTACTTTTTCTTCAAGTTCATCAAGCATAACTTCTGTCTTCTCTCTTGTATCCCTGCGGCATATTATGCACTTTCCGGCTTCTAAGTCCTTGGGACCTATCTCAACACGAAGGGGTATGCCTCTCATCTCCTGCTCCGAGAATTTCCATCCCGGGCTCTTGTCCGTTTCATCAATATCTGCCCTGCAAACCTTCTTTAATCTGTCACAGAGTTCATTCGCCTTCTCAAGCACTCCTTCTTTCTTCTGCTGGATGGGAATTACCATAACCTGAGTGGGAGCGATCTTAGGAGGCAGGCAGAGACCCGAATTGTCTCCATGAACCATGATTACAGCACCGATAAGCCTTGTAGTCGTTCCCCATGATGTCTGGTGAACATACTGTAATTTATTATTGTTGTCCGTATACTGGATGTCAAAAGCCCTGGCAAAACCGTCACCAAAATTATGACTGGTTCCTGACTGTAAGGCCTTACCGTCATGCATAAGTGCTTCTATCGTATAAGTTGATTCCGCACCTGCGAACTTCTCCTTTTCGGTCTTACGTCCCTTGATAACAGGGATCGCAAGCACCTGCTCGCAGAAGTCAGCATATACATTGAGCATCTGAAGAGTCCTCTCTTCAGCTTCCTCGGCAGTTGCATGAGCCGTATGGCCTTCCTGCCATAAGAACTCACGGCTTCTTAAGAAGGGCCTTGTTTCCTTCTCCCAACGAACTACCGAACACCATTGATTACATATCTGGGGAAGGTCCCTGTATGACTGAACCGTATTCTTATAATAGTCACAGAAAAGAGTCTCTGAAGTGGGACGTACACACAATCTTTCCTGAAGGGGCTGTAATCCCCCGTGTGTCACCCATGCAACCTCGGGTGCGAAACCCTCCACATGATCCTTTTCTTTATTTAACAAGCTCTCCGGAATAAACATAGGAAGATATACATTCTTAACTCCCGTCGCTTTAAATCTTTCATCCATCTGACTCTGGATCAGTTCCCATATAGCATATCCCGCAGGCCTTATGACCATGCAGCCCTTGACGGAAGTATAATCAAGCAGCTCTGCCTTCTTTACTACATCCGTATACCACTGTGCAAAATCATCTTCCATCGCGGTTATCGCTTCTACCAGCTTCTTTTCTGCCATTTTCTATTCTCCTAAACAATATGTATTGCTCCCATAAATACTTGAGGAGCCTTTAATCAATACAATATATAATTGTATAAAATTCCTTCCTTTTGTGCAAGCACTACATTATGTTATCATCCGAAAAAGACTCACTTATACTAAATTCCATTTCCCTGCCCGTTTCGGGATGTTTAAAGGAAAGCCTGTATGCACACAATGCAATAGCTCTTTCATTATTTAATGCCAAATTTTTGTCAGCTCCGTATTTTACATCATTTAATATCGGATGACCTATGTGGGACAATTGTACTCTTATCTGATGAAATCGTCCCGTGATAAGTTCTATGTCAAGCAGGGACACATTTTTCTCCCTTTCTGCTTTCAGGATCCTGTACTTTAGTTCTGCCTTTTTAGCATTTTTATCATTTATATTGACTATCACGGCCTTATTATCTTTATCCTTTATAAGATAATCGGTAAGCGTCATCCATTCATCGGACTTTTCCATATAGCCCGTTACATATGCATGGTAAAATTTATTAAAAGAACCGGTGCTTATCTGTTTGCTGAGACGTGAAGCTGCTTTTTCATTAAGTGCAAAAACCAGTATACCCCTTACAGGCTGGTCCAGTCTGTGGATAATACCAAGATACGGATCAGGTTTTTTATTTATAATACTCAGATGGTTTTTTATTTCACTCACCATATCTTTTTCTGTAAGTTTTGCCGTCTGAACAGCCACACCTGCGGGTTTTTCAACAACCAGTATATCCTTATCCGAATATAATATGTTTAAATTCACAATTAACTCACACTTAACCTTTACATTTATGATATAATTTCGTCTATGAGTCAGTACAATAACCTTGAACAAGAGATCATAAAGCGGAAACACGCTGCATACAGAGATAAGGACATAAGGAATCATAGAAAAAAGAGATTATTAAGTCTCATCATTAAACTGATTCTGCCTGTAATGATCCTTATTGCAGCCCTTTTGGCAGGAATCGGTTTTATAATGAATTCGGAAAAAAACAATGCCAAGATCACGCCCAATCCCAATATTTCAATAGAAAAAACAATGATAGAAGATGATGCCGAGGAAGAAGAGGAACGAATACCCGTTGTCTATTCAGCTTCGGAAGGGGATTATACCACTGATGTACCGGGAGATGTTGTAAGTACATACAGCATCCTCATCGATCTTAATGATGATCATATTTTAAAATCAAGAAATTCCAGAGTTCGCATATGTCCGGCTTCAATGACCAAGATCCTGACCGTTTTGGTCGCAGCCGAGAACATAAGCGAAGAACAGCTTGATGACACTATGACCATAACCCTTGAATTTACGGATTACAGTTACGGTAACGACTTAAGTGCCGTTGGCTTTGCCGAAAATGAAACAGTTACAATAAGGGATCTTTTCTACGGAACCATCCTTCCCTCGGGAGGTGATGCTGCAATAGCTCTTGCAACTTATGTAGCAGGTTCTGAAGAAGCCTTTGTTGAACTTATGAACGAAAAGCTTAAAGAACTCCATCTGTCTGACAGTACACATTTTACCAATGTTGCAGGTATGTACGACGAACAGCATTACAGTACGGTTTACGACATGGCTATGATCCTGCATGCTGCCATAGATAATGATTTCTGCCGTCAGGTGCTCAATGCCCATACATATACGACAACACCTACATCCCAGCACCCCGAGGGTATAACTATATCCAACTGGTTTCTAAGAAGAATTGAGGATAAGGACTGCGGCCTCACCGTTGAATGTGCCAAGACAGGCTTTGTTGTCCAGTCAAGAAACTGTGCAGCAAGTTTTGCCGATGATGCTTCCGGGCACGGATATATCTGTGTTACTGCAGATTCTTCAAGCGGATGGAGGTGTATATATGACCATGTATCAATATATTCAAGCCTGTCCGGTTCCGATAATACACCTGATACCGTTTCAGAAGATGAAGCAGATGAAGATATACTTAATTAATCACATCCGAAATTTCCTATACTACCATCCGCAAATGGGGACCCTATATCGCATCTTCCGTGATGATGGACTTCTTTAACAAAATCCTCCCTTTCTGTTTCAACCCTGTGAACACCTATACGGCTTACGCCCTCTTCTGTTTTTGAATCTAACATTTTTATAACTTCTTCTATCTCTTTATCTGTAGGCATAATTACCTCCTTATCACGATTATTCCATTCATTAACTCCCGGATTTGATTTTTCGGCATATAATGGATATACTCTTTTTTATGGATATTATAAATAAGAAGAAACGAATAGTATATCTGGATATAGCCAAAGGGATCGGTATAATACTGGTCCTTCTCGGTCACCTTCAGAATGATACGATTTTTTCATATTCTCCCTATATACTCAGCTTATGCTCATGGATATTTTCCTTCCATATGGCCCTCTTTTTCATTATCTCGGGTATGCTTATGGCTGTTAAAGAAGATAATGAAACAGATATAAGGATTTTTATCGGAAAAAGATTTAAATCAATAATGCTTCCTTATTTCTGGTTCAGTCTTATTTATATATTCATTGTCCTGTATTCATTGCTTATTGATAAGGTTGTTCCTCTTAAAACTCTTTTTATCC
>JBGUQP010000378.1:0-2184 GCA_045131145.1 Lachnospiraceae bacterium
AGCTCGCCCTTGTCAGAAATTGAAACATATACAGTGATCTCATTCTGAGGTGCCGTAGCTATAAGCACGGGTGTCTTTCCATCTTCAGCATGTGCACTGACATTACCGGCAAACCCGGTATAAGATGTCACGATCAAGGCCGCAATCAGGATCATTGACAAAAATTTTGATAATCTTTTTTTCATATCAATTCCTCCATTAGTATATATTGATCCATAATTGTCTTAATGCATTACATAATCCAATTATAAATCTTTTAAGAAGCAGCTTCCCGTAATCATAAAGATATCCGGTGCTCGCAGACGACATAAGTCTACGGGAAACACGGCTAAGTCTTCCGGCTCATAAACATTCATATACCGCTTATCTTCTCAAGACAGAAGCCTCAATGACGTTTAAAGAAGGAAAGCTTGCGGCAGCTTTCCTTCCCGCGATATATTACTTCGTCTATTTACGGCGGCGGGCCCGCTCAGGTCTTTCACCTGATTCCTTACTCCGTTACCGCTTATTAACATGATTGATAAAAGGCTTTAGCCGTATATGCGGCATCAGCCATATATCCGGTCCAGGCTTTCCTTTACTTCGGCCATCGTCTTTTCCTTATCGATGGTCTTATATTCACCGTTCTCGTAAAGGATATTTCCGTCTACCATGGTCATTATGACATCCGAAGCCTGTGCACTGTATACCAGGATATTGGGAATATCAAATGCAGGGAACATATGGGGCTTATCGAGGGATACGGCTATGATATCAGCCTTCTTTCCTGCTTTAAGCTCACCGGTATCATCCCTTCCCATGGCCCTCGCTCCGTTTACGGTAGCCATTTTTATTATCTCTTCGGCACTTCCTAAAGTAGCATCCTTTCCGACACACTTTATCAGCATGGCTGCCAGATGCATTTCCTCGAACATGTTGAGGTTATTGTTGCTGGCCGTTCCGTCGGTACCGAGTCCTACATTTACCCTTGATTCAAGTAATTCTTTTACAGGTGCAAAGCCCGATGCCAGCTTACAGTTACTCGAAGGATTGTGGATAGCGGAAGTACCCTTCTCCGCCATGATGCGTCTGTCCTCTTCATCAACCCATACGCAGTGTGCCGCATAAGTCTTATTATCCAAGATACCGCATTTTTCAAGATAACGGATAGGTGTAAGTCCGTTGTGTCTTGCCTTACACTCCTCGTGTTCTCTGTAAGTTTCGGAAACATGTACGTTTACAGTCTTCTTTAAGTCCTTATTTACTTCAGCTATCTTTCTGACAAATATTTCATTGGTCAGGTACTCGGAATGCAGGCAGAACTCCGCTCTCACCCTGTCATAGGGATCGTTCCAGTTCTTTACGAGATCCACACATTCATCGAATCTTCCCTTAGGTATCTCTGTCTCCTCGGAAAAAGCCAGCCCGACTCTGCAGATATTGGCTCTGATACCGGTATCCGAAAGTATCTTTCCGGAGTTCCAAGGGAAATCATACATCTCCGATACATAAGTGGTACCGCTCGCAAGCATCTCCATGACTGCAAGCTTTTCACCCGCTTCTATATCTATGGGCTTTAACTTATCTTCTACCGGGAATATAGCCGTTTCAAGCCATTCCTGAAGTGCAAGTCCGCTGCCGACACCTCGGAGAAGTGTCATCGGTCCGTGGCAGTGCGCATTTACGATACCCGGCATAAGCACCGCACCCTTCATATCCTTCTCACTGTCACATGAAGGAGCATCAGTATCCGGTCCTATATATGAGATCTTATCATTTTCCACACATAACACTTCATGCTTTAATACGGAAAAATTACCGTTCTCATCGGTAGCAAGTATTATGCAGTTCTTAAACTTAATGCTCAATTTTATCTCCTTATATCTTCATCTTATCCTTAAACGGCTTAAATATGTTATCATCCGTTTTTATATACTTTCTGTCAAAAGTGATAAGTCCGTTGGTCTCCTTTTCTATATCACAGAACTGGGTATATATGCATCCGCACAGTCCCATGCCTATAGCAGGTATGATCTCGTTCTTATACAGATTTCTGATCGCATCGACGAAAGAAAGCTTATCCTCGAATACCTTGTAACCGTATCCCGCATCCTCCAGACTGTGATCCTGTATCTTTAACGAATATCCGCCGAATTCCGACAGCATTATCGGCTTTTCGGTCCTCGGCATGTTAAACTTCTTATA
>JBGUQP010000379.1:0-7988 GCA_045131145.1 Lachnospiraceae bacterium
CCTCTCATCTATAAATGCACCTATGGCGATATACTCGCCATAGGTATACATTTTTTTGAGAAGAGGATCTCTGACGAAGTTTTTAAAATTGTAAACTCCTCTTAAGGAGTAATCCGGCGCCTCAAATATTAGAAAGGTATCCCAGGCCAGCCGCATGGCTTCATCCCATTCATGGTTTTTTACAGGCCGGATCTCAAATCTGTCATTATCACTGATCATTTCTTAAACCTTGAGAACAGACCTCCGAAAAATTCCTTTACCGTATCACCGACTTCCTTGAAAAAACCGCCTACTGCATTCTTCACAAGCTTTCCAAGGCCTAAGTCTTCCAGATTCACATCATCAATATTAAATGTTCCGGCATTGATCTTATCCTTATACTTTGCATAGATATCATCAGCCTGCTCTGCAAGTACATTAAAGTCGATACCCATCGCCTTTATCTTCATCATAAGGGCTACCGTCTTCTTAATATCTTCCTCCGAAAGCTGTACATCCAGATCAACCATACCCTTGCGTATTGCAGCCTCTATCTCCTCTTCCGTTTCAAGGTGATTGGCTGCTATCTGGGCCTTAACATATGATATTATCTCTTCAGCTTTTGCATCATTACCGACAGCCTGCTTAAGTTCACCTGTTGTTACAAGTTCATTAAGAGCCGTATCAAGTGCCTTGTCGCTGACAGTAGTACCTGACATCCTCTCGTAAGCCTTAAGAGCTCCGATAAGGGCTGCTGTTCCCGAGATGGGTGAAGGTCCGACAACTATTATGTCAGCATTTTCAACCCCTGCAGTGATAAGAGCATTTCTGTACATGTTCTCTGTACAGTAATTGATATTTTTGGTCGTTACCGTTACCCCATGCCCTGCTTCAGCCGGCCTTACAACAACCGAAGAAAGTGACTTTGTTCCTATTACAGAAGAAGCAATATAGGTATCAAGCCGCTGATGTTCCTCGGCATTTGTTACATATACCACATCATAATTGGGAAGGTCTGCTTCTGCTATTCCCATTAAAGCAAGCACCGTTCTTTTCTGATCCTGTGTAAGATCTGCTCCGAGTGCAAGATAGGTTTTGTTTGAAGTAACCGTTACCGCCGTATTGGACTGGACAGCGGTATCAGCCGTTGCTCCTGCAGCAGGAGTTGGTGTCGGCGTAGCTGTTGCTTCAGGAGTCGGTGTCGGTGTCGGTGTAGCTGTTGCCTCAGGGGTAGGGGTCGGCGTGGCTGTTGCTACAGGGGTTGGAGTCGGTGTAGCTGTTGCTTCAGGCAGAAGTTCGTTTTCAATAACGATTGTGTCTGCGGCACCTGCACTTACTGTCACTGACAGGATCATAGTCAAAATGAGTATCATTGATATAGTTTTCTTCATAATATCTCTCCCTTCTTTAAAATACTCCCTTGTTTATATCAAGATCTGCATCAGCAGATCTCCGCTCCTGACGGCATAGCCTTTTCAGGAGTCATCAAAGCAAGATTGCCCTCCGCATCCTCCGCACATAATAGCATTCCTTCGGATACTATACCCGCAAGAGTAGCAGGTTTTAGATTAACGAGTACCATTACCGACTTTCCGATCATTTCTTCAGGCTTGTAAAAAGTTTTTATCCCTGAGACGATCTGTTTTACCTCGTTTCCAATCTGCACCTTGCTGACAAGCAGCTTCTTGCTTTTCTTAACTTCCTCGCATTCAAGTATCTTTCCTACCTGAAACTGCATCTTTGCAAAATCATCATATGTTATCTCCGGCTTTGCTTCGATGCTGATCAAGGGCTCTTCTTTCTTATCTTCAGAGCTTATTCCGTTCTCTTTCTCATATTCTGCCTTCTGGGCCTCCCTTATCTTCTCGACCTCTGCCATTATCTCATTCACATCAAGACGGGCAAAGAGCATTTCCGGTTTTTCCGTAACCTTCGTTCCCTGGCATGTAAGACCATAATCCGCAAGCAGATCGTAATCCCTTTCCGTTCCGTGAAGCTGCATAAGGATCTTATCAGCTGTTTCTGGCATAAATGGTTTCAAGAGGTTGGCACCTATGCATATGGATTCAACAAGGTTGTACATAACCTCCGACAGCCTGTCCTTCTTATCCTCTGACTTGGCAAGTACCCAGGGTTCGGTTTCATCGATATATTTATTACACCGCCTGAAAAGAGTAAATATCTCCGTAAGGGCATCTGCTACACGGAAAGTTTCCATTTTTGTATTTACTTTGTCCCTGCAACCCGTTACAAGTGCTTTCAGTTCTTCATCAACAGGTTCGGTGACTCCTGTCTGATTTACGAATCCGTCAAAGTACTTGTTGCTCATGGATATGGTCCTGTTTACAAGGTTACCCAGAACATTTGCAAGTTCTGTATTATAACGTTCAACAACCAGTTCCCAGGTTATTATTCCGTCATTATCATAAGGCATCTCGTGAAGAACAAAGAACCTTGTGGCATCTACTCCAAAAAGTTTTACAAGATCATCCGCATATATGACATTTCCCCTTGACTTACTCATCTTCTCTCCACCCTGTAACAGCCAGGGATGACCAAATACCTGTTTTGGCAGAGGTTCATTAAGAGCCATAAGGAAGATCGGCCAGTATATAGTATGGAACCTGACTATATCTTTACCTATTAAATGGAGGTCTGCTGGCCAGAACTTCTTATACTGATCGGTTGAATTACCTTCTGCATCATATCCGATCCCGGTGATATAGTTTGACAGGGCATCCAGCCAAACATAAACTACGTGTTTATCATCAAAGTCAACCGGTATACCCCACTTAAAAGAGGTTCGTGAAACGCAAAGATCCTGAAGTCCCGGAAGGAGAAAATTGTTCATCATCTCATTCTTCCTTGAAACCGGCTGGATGAATTCCGGATGGTTGTTGATATGTTCTATAAGCCTGTCAGCATATTTACTCATTTTGAAGAAATAAGCTTCTTCCTTGGCCGGTTTAACCTCCCTGCCACAATCGGGACATTTACCGTCCACAAGCTGTGATTCCGTCCAAAAAGACTCACAGGGCGTACAATAAAGACCCTCATAGGTACTCTTGTATATGTCTCCCTGTTCATAGAGTCTTTTGAATATCTTTTGGATCTGCCTCTCATGATCTGCATCCGTTGTCCTTATGAACCTGTCATATGAAGTTCCCATCATATCCCACAGACCTTTGACTACCCCTGCTACCTTATCCACATATTCCTTTGGTGTCACACCTGCAGCAGATGCTTTTTCTTCTATCTTCTGACCATGTTCATCGGTACCTGTCTGAAAGAAGACTTCGTATCCCTCCTGTCTTTTATATCTGGCTATGGAGTCAGCCAGTATTGCCTCATATGTATTTCCTATATGAGGTTTACCTGAAGTATAGGTTATTGCAGTTGTAATGTAGTACTTTCCCTTATTTTCCATTTCCGCTCCTTATGATCATTAGTTTTATATAGAAATTTTAAATAACTCACGTATTTTAATGCAGGAAGTGCTCTTATTGACCGTTTCGGTCTATATAATCTAATTGATTTATCCTGATTTTTACATTCTCAAAATCAAGAATTTAACAGCAAAAAATTAAATCATGTTTTAATCCCTATCGATTAATGCATCGTATACTTCCCGCTTGCTTATCCCCCTGTCATTAGCCACTTTCTTCATGCAATCCTTACGGTCCATACCCTTACTTTCATACAGCTTCATATGTTCCTCTATGGACAGTTCCTGCCAGGATTTCTGCTCTTCCTGCTTCACTTCCTCCCTGCTCCTTCCCTCAATACAGAGGACATATTCACCTCGCGGCTCATTAACACTATAATACTCAAGGGCTTCACTTATAGTAAAGTGCAGCACTTCTTCAAACTGCTTGGTTAGTTCTCTGCAAACAGCTATCTTCCTGTCTCCCAGACTTTCCAAAAGATCCTTAAGGGTCTTCTTCAGATGATGGGGGGCTTCATATATTATTATAGTCCTTGTTTCAGAAACAAGCTCTGCAAGGATCTCCTTACGCTCCCTCTTATCATAAGGAAGAAAAGCCTCAAAACAGAACCTTCTTGTTTTAAGTCCCGACAGGGTAAGAGCCGTTATAAGGGCACAGGCGCCGGGAAGTGATGTTACCCTTATCCCCGCTTCATTACACATACGGACAAATACCTCTCCGGGATCCGATATACCTGGGGTTCCTGCATCGGTTATAAGGGCTATATCCTTGCCTTCACTGAGTTTATTTATCAGTTCTTTAGCCTTATCGTACCTGTTATACTCATGATAGCTTGTCATCGGGGTTTTTATCCCGAAATGGTTTAAAAGCTTTATCGAGTTTCTGGTATCCTCAGCCGCTATGATATCGACTTCTTTTAAAGTATCAACCACCCTTTCGGTAATATCCTTAAGATTACCTATGGGCGTTGCACACAAATACAGTGTGCCCTGCCTGTTTTCCGTCATTTTATATCTGTTTCCGCTTCTGATCACATTAGGTTAAATCATGATTTAAAAAGATAAACCTTTAATAACGATTGTTATATATTAATATCCGTATATATCGTATATCTCATCTGTATACACTCCGGGTTCCGTATAAACGATAAGTGGTTTCTCAACTGTCAGTCTCGGGTTGCCTCCTTTTAATGCCTCAATAAGGACCATGTTCGGCTCTTTATCAATATATGGGTAGACCAGTTTAAGTCTTTTGGGCTCCAGACGGTATTTTGTAAGGGTATTAAATATCTCCACCAGTCGAAAGGGCCTGTGTACCATATAAAACCTTCCCTTATCCCTGAGAAGCTCTCCCGCCTGACTTGCAATATCATCAAGTGTACAGAATATCTCATGTCTTGCTATGGCCTTTTCCCTGTTTTCACCCGTTAGACCATGTTTCCCTATCATATACGGCGGGTTGGTTGTTATCACATCAAATGAGGCCGGCTTAAAGAGATCTTTTGCATCCTTTATATCCCCGCATATTATATCTATTTTGTCTGTAAGACCGTTGAGTTTTACGCTTCTTGCCGCCATATCGGCACTTTCTTTCTGTATCTCAAGACCCGTAAAATGGTAACCGTCTGACTTTGCTTCAAGCAGGATTGGGATTATCCCGGTACCGGTACCTATATCGAGGAGTCTTTCTCCCTCTTTTACATGGGCAAAACCGGAAAGCAGGACCGCATCCATACCAAAACAGAACTTCTTTTCATTCTGGATTATCTTATAGCCGTTCCTCTGAAGATCGTCTATACGTTCGTTTTCTTTAAGCTCAATCATCGTCAAGCTTTGATTTTCCATCCTTCTTCTCCAGCTGCTCAAGTGCTTTAAGATCAGCATCCTGGGACTTATCCGACTTATCGCCCTTTCTGTCTCTTTTATGCCTTGGCTTGAATTTAAGGTCCTCAGCCTTATATTCTTTTATTTCCTTCTCATCACCCTCTTCGATAACCACCTTCACAAGCTGTCTTAATACATTTACACTTGCAACTTCACCCTTAAATCCATCATTTGTTGTTACACTGTCACCGGGATTTGGGAGCTTCCTATTAAGTTCCTCGTAAGTCTCTTCCTCATTCTTAAGACAGCACATAAGCCTTCCGCAGATACCGGATATTTTGCTGGGATTTAAGGATAGATTCTGTTCCTTCGCCATTTTTATGGAAACGGGAGCAAAATCAGACAAATATGTATGGCAGCAGAGAGGTCTTCCGCAGAAGCCTATGCCTCCAAGTATTTTGGTCTCGTCCCTAACACCTATCTGACGAAGTTCTATACGTGTTTTAAAAACAGATGCCAGATCTTTTACCAACTCTCTGAAATCCACACGTCCGTCCGCAGTAAAGTAAAAGAGAACCTTGTTGTTATCAAAGGTATATTCTGCATCTATAAGCTTCATCTCAAGCCCATGCTTCACTATTTTTTCCTTACATATCTTAAAGGCTTCTCTTTCCTTTTCCCGGTTCTTCTTCTCTTTTTCGGTGTCTTCTTCGGAAGCTTTTCTCATTACCGGCTTAAGGGGAGTATTGAACTCCTTGTCTTCAAGTTGTGAAGGCGGCATGACAACTGTTCCGTATTCAACGCCTCTTGCGGTTTCCACTATCACATGATCGCCTCTCTTAAGTTCTATATCCTTGGGATCAAAATAATAAATCTTGCCCGCAGTCCTGAAGCGTATGCCTATGACTTTTATCATTATTCCTCCTTTATGGCCAGTAGTAAGAGTTCCATTGCCAGTTCAAAATTAACATTTGCCCTTAATCTGACCTTCGTTTTTTCTATTGCCTCTATTATCCTCTCAACAGCCTCGTAGGAACTCCTGCCGGCTCTTTCGCGTATGGATACTATTTCATCTTTAAAAACAAGACCGTCAAGATCACCTGTCGCCTTAAACATCAGGACATCCCTATACCATATAAGAAGAATATCGAGATAATCTTCTATGTTTATCTTATAAGCACTTATCTGGTTTAATGCGGATACAAATTCGTTCATATCCATTTCATGAGCATATTTGAGTACCCTTATCGCATCATTCTTGATATTATCAAAGTCTTCACTCGTAGCAAGATGCTTGGCTTTCCCAATATTGCCCCGTGCAAATGCCACACAGACATCAGCCTGATAATCAGGTACATGGATCCTCTCCATAAGGTATTTTCTTACAGATTTATCATCAACCGGTCTCATGTTAAGGACCGTACTCCTTGAAATGATCGTAGGGAGCAGGGCTGACATATTACTCGTAAGGAGTATTATCACGACATAATCCGGCGGTTCCTCAAGGGTTTTTAAGAGGGCATTCTGTGCCTGAACACTCATTTTCTCTGCATCATTTATAAGATATATCTTCCATTTACCGTTATAGGGCCTTATCGAAACATCCGACACTATACTCCTTCTTACATCTTCAACACCTATAGTCCCCGGTTTTTCATGTATCAGAGTGATTATATCCGGATTATTCTTTGTTATTGCCTGTTTACAGGCATGACATTCCATACATGGTTCAATATCCGTATTATTTTCACATTCAAGTGCCATAGCGAAGGTTTCAGCGATAAACTCCTTACCTGCATTCTTTTCACCATGAATTATGTAGGCATGGGATATCTTGCCGTTCTCTATCGCAGTCTTTAAATGGTCCTTTATATGATCTTGTCCTATGATGTCACTGAATTTAGCCATATCTTTATCCTTTAGGTAAAAATATCAAGCAGCATTCCCTTTATCTCATCTATACGGCTGAGTATCGCAAGATGGTCTTTCTCTTCCTTCATAAGCTCTTCAGCCAGGGAATCCAGATTCTCATCTATCAATCGGATTATGCCGTATACACGGTGGCGGCCCCTCCTGTCAAGGAAGTTCTCCCTTGAAAATTTATGGGATCTGTTGACAACCTCATTAAGGAAATCTTTGATAAGAGTCCTGTACCGCTTCATGTCCCTGACATCCATGTGCTTGCCTATCTTCTTACCCTGCATTGTTATATCCTGAAACATCAGGTTAAGGCGCTCCTGTAATCCCTCATCATCTATCCGGCTCATAAGAGTAAACTTAAACTGATCATCCAGCGGTTGGGTCTTATCCGTATGTTCGCTTACCGACTGTGTCGGAAGCATCTGATTGATCTTCATATCCATAGGCTGTATCTCCGTAATCGCTTTGACTTACTTTATACCATTTATCTCTTTCAGGATATAATCTTCAATCTCACTCATGCATGTATAAAGATTATTATTTTCAAATCGTTTTTCTATTCCGGCTGCGCTTAACTTTTCTTCGGAAAAATCATCCGTATCAGTCAGAAATCTCCTGCACATCTCTGTGTATCTGTGATTTCCTGGTTTTTTTTCCCTTTTCAAAGCCCGGCTAAGTCTTTCACCATCTTCAACCTCAATATAGATAGGTATCACAAGATGGGGACCAAAATACATGGCCGTTGCCACATATGAATCCAAAACACCCAAAATAAGATAATTTTTTTTCCTCAGATCGAGTCCTGCATCCTTAACGGTAA
>JBGUQP010000380.1:0-3175 GCA_045131145.1 Lachnospiraceae bacterium
TAATGAAACGAGGAACCGTCCCCCTGTTTCACTTAAATGAGGTATCGGTATGATAAATTTCGAAGAAGAACTTAAAAAATTCCATCCTTCACTGGAAATAGAGGGTGTTGAGGCTGCCGTTCAGAATCATGATATGACCGATATGACAGATATATTTCTTGCAATGATGAAGGAGAAGGCCGATGCGGCCATGCAGGCCCGTGCTGAAGGCCAGGCCCAGGCCCAGGCTCAGATGGGCCAGATGATGATGGGACCCGGGGCGCCCATCATCTGACGTGGGAACCGGTAGTTAAGTCTGATCCGGAATGATTCCGACGTATGCTTTCTGAGGTATGTGAAACATGAAATGTTACCAATGCGGAAACACCCTGTCAGCTGAGAATTTCTGTACAAGCTGCGGGGCGGATGTTACGGTATACAAAAGAATACTGGCCATGTCCAATCATTATTACAATGACGGACTCAGCAAGGCTAATGTGCGTGACTTATCAGGGGCTGTCATTTCTTTAAGACAGGCCCTTAAGTACAATAAGAAGAACAGGGATGCAAGAAACCTTCTTGGCCTTGTTTACTTTGAAATGGGTGAAGCTGTGCTTGCCCTTTCCGAGTGGATAATCAGTAAGAACTTTGATCCCGTCAATAATATTGCCGATGAATATATCGGGATCCTGCATTCGTCACCCACAAAGCTTGACAACATAGACCAGACACTTAAGAAATATAACCAGGCGCTCCAGTTCTGCTACCAGGACAGCAAGGACCTGGCCATTATCCAGCTTAAAAAGGTCTTGTCCATAAACTCCAAGCTTATTAGCGGATACCAGCTGCTTGGCCTTTTGTACATATGCACGGGTGATTATGACAACGCCAAGAGAACCCTCTTTAGGGCATTGTCGGTTGATGCAGGGAATACGACGACCCTTGAATACCTTAAGGAAGTTAATAACCTTATAAGGGAGCAGGAGGAGAAGACGGGTAAGAAGGTCTCTACCCTGCCCATGGAAACGGTAAGCTACCAGAACGGTAATGAGGTGATCATTCAGCCCGTATACCAGAAGGAAAAGGCGGGCTTTTCGAGCGTTATAAACATCATTCTCGGCCTGCTTATCGGATTTGCCATATTCAGGTTTTTGGTCATGCCTGCGATCATGGCCAATAAGGCGCAGGAAAATGATGAGAAATTCAAGGAAGTCAGTGAGCAGCTTGCTGCCGAACAGGCCAGGTCACAGGAGATAGCCAAATCCCTTGATGACAAGCAAAATCAGATGGATGAACTGCAGCGTCAATACGATGACATTACCGGGAAGTCGGGAAGGCATACGGAGCTGGATTATCTGATGGATGCCGCCAGCACCTATATTGCAGATCCGACCGATTCGGTGACGATCATGGAGGCAATGGATCATATTCCAGAGGAATATCTTGACAATACGACCGAATCCTTCAGGAAGCTCTATGATTCTCTTAAGACCGATGCGGCAACATTGGCGGCGGATGAATATGTCGAAAATGCCAAACAGGCCGTTAAGGCCAATGATTACAAGACTGCTATTGAGGAGTATACCAAGGCATGGCTGCTCGATAAATCGAATTCGGATGTTCTTATGAACCTTGCTCACTGTTACAGGCAGAACGGTGACACCAAGAAGGCGGATGAACTGTATCAGCAGGTCATCGATACCTTTCCGGATACCCAGAATGCGATCGATGCAAAGGATTATATGACAGCTGAGAGCAATTAGCGAGGTGCCTTATCTTGCGAAACCCAGAAGGATATATGTGGATACGGAAGCTGCGGAAAAGGCAAGAACAGTGGCTGCAAAGAGACGGAAGCGGATATGCTGTTTGTCCCTGACGGCATCCGTGAATACTCCGAGGAATACAGCTTCAACCGGAATGATCAGCGCAATGTAACGGAAGTTCATTGCGCTGTAATTATGTGATCCGAGAGCAAAGGAAAAATACGAAACCAGCAGGGATACATACAGAACACCGAAAAGGAGCCTGTGTTCAAAACTCATTTCATATATACCCTTCTTATCCTTTATTACAAGTATGGTTGCAGCCAGTGATATGGCGGCAAGTATTAGGGCTGAGATAAAGAGGATGATCGCAAAGAGATTTATGCCTGCCGATTCCAATCCCAGGTTGGCATCGTCGAACAGGGAAGTCTTAAAGAGGGTAAGAAACACATTATACTCATCATAGGCATCCCCGTTGGAAGTAAGAACAGGATAAACGCTGCCTGTTCTTAAATCAAATAATCTGGCGGCCAAAGATGCATTTAACTGCTCACCGACTTCGGGGATATAGTTAAAGGGCATGCCGTATCTAAGCATATTTCTGACTTCCCACCAGATTCCCAGAGGGAAAACGATAATTCCGAAAACAATGAACTGACAAATGTATTTCAGGATATGCTCCCTGTCTCTTATAAGCTTGAGAATAAAGAGTGCAGCCACGGCAGGAGCCACGGTCCCGCCTGAGAGCTTGGCCATCATGGACAGGCCTATGGCCAGCGCGAGCATGATAATGAGCTTATATGACGGGGACTTATACCACAGAATAACGATATAAACGGCCAGCACTGCAAGAAAGAGTGACAGGGCATCGTTGTTGATGCTCCCGGACATTATTATAAGTGCAGGATGGAAGCATACGATATAGAGGGTGATCCTTATGCCCCAGGGCTTCAGGTTCAGTTCCTTTAAAATGAAAAAGGTAAGAATGGTAACTCCGCTCACGTAGAAGAGGGGCAGGAGCTGTACATTTTCCTGAAGCTGCCTTGCCGCCACTCCGAAGTGTGCGCCAAACCGCATCCAGGCGCCTGCCAGGATATGATGAAGGGGCGGCTGGAAGAAGGCCCATTTAGTCCTTGGATCACCATCCGGAAGTGACAGGTTGCTGAAGATATACTCTATATATCCGGCATGTCCCTCGCCTGTTCCGAAGTCGATCACGTCGTGCTGCCTTGTCCAGATGGCGGTATAAAGCACATAGGCGGTCCGTATCATGACACCGAGCAGAAGGATAGAAGCAGGCTCAGTTATGTCAACCAGTTTTCTGAAAACAAATAAAACGAGAAACACCGCAATAAGAAAGAACATATACTGCGGCCGCCCTAGTGTCTCGGCAGTAGTATCCATGCAGAAGGCCAGAAAAAGCACAAGTGCCG
>JBGUQP010000381.1:0-7747 GCA_045131145.1 Lachnospiraceae bacterium
TTGATTCCATAGGTGAATTCGGCTTCGAGGAATACCTTATGGACGGGGTTTTGTGCTTCATGCTGTTTGCGGGAGCAGGCAAGGTCAACATGGGAAAGTTCAGACAGAACCTGCGCCCCATATGCCTTCTGGCCCTCCTCACGACCCTCTTATCCTCATTTCTGTATGGAGCCCTTTTCTACATTATAGCTCTTATATTCAGTCTTCCGATGGATATATGGACCTGTGTCCTCCTTGGTTGTGTGGTATCGCCCACCGACCCCATTGCAGCGACCGGGATCCTTAACAAGATAGGCCTTTCGAAGAATGTCTGCTCCGTCATCGAGAACGAATCTCTCTTTAATGACGGGACCGGCGTAACTCTTTTTATTTTCGTCCGCTCCCTGATCGTAAGAAGCTCCGACAGTAATTTTGCCATTCTTATGTTCAAGGAGATCGTCGGAGCAGTAGCCGTGGCTCTTATAGTTTCCTGGATCCTCTTTAAGCTCATGAAGCTGACAAGGGATCCGGTAAAGTACATTCTCATTTCCCTTCTTGATGTTTCATCGGTCTATATGATATGCGAACACCTGGGATTCTCCGGTGTCATCGCTTCCGTTGTATGCGGTATGTATTTCTCCTACTCAATGGATAAGATGGAAAGATCCGTCATGGTCATCGATACCCATAATTTCTACAGGGACTTCTGGGAGATACTGGAGAGCATTCTCAATTCGGTCCTTTTCGTAATGATAGGTATGCTGGTACTTGATCTTAAAGTTAGTGCCCATGCCTTTATCGTCATCCCCTTCTCCCTCCTTATCCTCCTTGTGTCTAGAGCGGTCGGTGTATTTATAAGCAGTATTCTTACCGGCAGAAACATACCCGGAAATTACAGTCTTACCGAATTCGTGGCCCTTATGACCTGGTCGGCTCTTAAGGGCGGCCTGTCCCTGGCACTGGCTCTCGGAACTTATGCTTATCTAAGCTCCGAGGTATATGATATATTTATAAATGTGACCTACGTAACCATCTTCTTCACTGTCCTTGTACAGGGACTCAGTGTCAAACGGGTGTACTTCGCCCTCGAGAAGCATAAGGCTAAAAGATTGAGAAAGGATCCCGCATGAAGATAATCATAGTCGGTCTGGGACAGGCCGGAACAACACTTGTAAGCTCGCTCTCACATGAACAGTACGATATAACGGTCGTTGATAAGGATAAAAAACGGGTTGACAGGACTACCGATAAGTTTAACGTAAACGGTATAGTCGGAAGCGGTGCCTCCAAGGAGACCCTGCTGTCAGCAGGAGCTGATACAGCCGATGCCATCATAGCCCTCACTCCCGTCGATGAGATAAATCTCCTAAGCTGTATGCAGGCCAAAGCCCTCGGGACCAGACGGAGCGGTGCCAGGCTTCTCATGCCTGACTTTGTCCATGAAGCCGAAGCCCTGAAGGATCAATATAATATCGACTATTTTGTCAAGCCCAAGTCAGACATAGCCGAAGAGATATTCAGGAATATAGGCATGCCCGGCTTTGTCAAGCTCGAAGGCTACTGGGGTGACAGCATACAGATAATAGACCTTAACATCCTTAAGGGAAGCCCGCTTGCCGGAAGGACCCTGGCCGATATCAAGCAGTCACTGAAGCTTGACATACTGGTCGTTTCGGTAATAAGAAATGATAAGCTATACATACCTTCCGGAGGATTTAAGCTTGAAGCCGATGACAATATAGGTATAGTAGCAGCCAGGGAAACCATCCTTGATACGCTGAAAACTCTTGGTATCACCAAACGTACCGTTAAGAAGACCGTGATCGTCGGCGGCGGTATTACGGGTAAGTATCTTGCCGATATGCTTTATAAGGACCATAAGGGTCTGACCATACTTGAACATGATGTGCACAGATGCCGTGAGCTCATGGAGATGTATCCTGATGCCAGGATTGCCTACTCAGGCGGTGAGATACTCGATGTACTCGAAGAAGAGCATGTAGCAGAGACTGACTGCCTTATCTCACTTACCGATAACGATGAGACCAATCTGGTGATCAGCATGTATGCCTGGTCCTGCAACATCCCTTCCATAATCACACGGGTTGATAAGCCCGAACATGTTAAGCTCCTCCACAGGGTCAATATCGATATCACAGTATCGGCTACCGAACTGTCTGCCCTTAAGATGATCCGCTTCATAAGAAACTGTGAGATGGGGGATGCCGATAACGGGATCGGCAAGTTCTACAACATTGCAGGCAACCGGGCCGAGATCATGGAATTTAAGGCCACGAGTGACTTTGCCTCCCTTAACGTACCCTTCGGGACCAAATCCTTCCGTCTTAAGAAGGATGTTCTGATAGCCTCCATACTAAGAGATGGTAAGCTCATCATCCCGGACGGCACAACATGCATAAAAGAAGGCGACTGTGTCATAGTCACAGCCGCCAAACATTGCCATATTCGTAACCTCAACGAGATCATGGCTTAAGTATTCACATATTCTCTTTTATCCGAAGTAACTTATTATTTCTGCAAGCTCAGCCGCAAGGTTCTGCAGATTGCCGGCCGATTCATTGATAAGGTTGAATGTTGCGTTAAGCTCCTGCATCGAAGCGTTTGTTTCCTCGGTGGAAGCAGCATTCTCTTCTGAGATAGCCGACAGATCGCTTACTATTCCAACAAGAGTATCCTTAGCCGATGTAAGACCTTCTATCTTGGAAGCAATGGCACCCGCACTCTCTGCCACGCTCAAAACGCCGGTTGCCATGGATTCCATGTTCTCCCTGGTGGCCTGCATCTGGTTCGACTGATTTGCAAAGCTGTCATTAAGCCTGTTCATAACGTCTACCGATGTGGATGCGTCATACATAAGTTTCTCGACAATACGGCCTATTTCCTGAGCACTCTGGTTGGACTGCTCGGCAAGAGCTGCTATTTCTTCTGCAACCACAGCGAAGCCCCTTCCCGCCTCACCTGCCCTTGCAGCCTCTATCGATGCGTTAAGGGAGAGGAGGTTGGTCTGGCTTGCGATAGCCGTGATATTGTTTACAAAGTCATGTATTCCGTTAGCCGATGCATTGGTCGAGTTGATTGTCTCACCGATCGCCTGAACGGATTCCTGAACATCCCGGCTCTGCTCGAGCAGCATGTTAAGGGATGACATTGCCTCATCACAGGTAACCTTCATGCTCTCCGCATAAGAATCAAGCTGGGCAACATTGCTTGCAATGACTTCGATATCATTTCCGATATCATTGGTGTTGCCGGCGGCGTTCTCAACGCTCTCGGCCTGCGATACGGCACCCTGGCTGATCTCATCGACAGCAATGGAAACCTGACCCGATGCCTGTGATGCCTGGTCTGACGAAGAAGCCAGGTTATCACCCTCCGCAGAGAGGTTTCTAGCCATTGAGTTAGACCTGCTCATTATATCCTGTAATTTCAAGGTGAGTGATTTAGCCGCAGCCTGCATCTGCCCGATCTCGTCTCGTCCGATCTCCGAATCATCGGGAAGGGCCACGTTAAGGTTACCCGATGCCAGCTCGTTAAGGCCCGATGTTGCCTCGGAAATACCCTTTCTCATCTCACGTATTATAGCTATGGCAAGAAGGATAAGGATAACACTGATAATACCGAAGATGATCGACAAGCCGATGATCTTGCTTACGATACCCTTCTTTATCGTTGCATGTTCTTCCTCGGCCCAGGACTCGGTTATCTCCTGAAGATCGTTAAGATGGTCCCTTACGGTAGTGAACTGTGATATAAATTCATTCCAGGTGCCGGTATTGGTCTTAAGGTCATAAAGCCCCTTCCAATTCTGGAAGTCAGTTATGAACTTCTGTGTAGCCTGTTCGTATGTATCCCCGTTTGATGACTGTATCCCGTTTACAAGCCTGCTGTCCAGCCTGGCCGTATCAAGTGCCGACTGTACCCGTTCAAGAACCTGATCACAGTTATCATTATAGTCGCCCATCTGTGTTTCAAGATACTCGGGTATCATTTCCGGCGGTGCATCGGCAAACCCGTTTGACAGATCATAGTACTGGGTTGCCGCATAAACAGCCTGGTAATAATCACGATCCGCATTTATAAGCGTACTGTTGACATTATACAGAATGTCATAGTAAACCTTGGAAACCTCTTCTTCGGTGCTGTTCAGTTCGACACCCATGATGATGAGTGAAACCACCAGCGCAATAACAAGAGGCACAGACAACAGTAATAGCTTAGCCCTCACACCCATGTTTTTAAGAAATTTCATCCTTGATCTCCTTTCTTTCCCCTCATATAGTGAATTGTCACAATTATTGAATTAATTGCTGACGAAATTTATTACATTTTAACATAAATGTGAGAATACAACAAGGCGCAGGAATATTATTTCTGATTTTTCTGATTTATCGAGTTGAAACAGGGTATGATCATTTTCTGATAAATAAAAAAACCCACAAAACTTAGTTTGTGGGTTTTTGAACTGACAGGGGATGAGAGAATCGAACTCCCGCTAAAGGTTTTGGAGACCCTTGTCATACCATTTGACCAATCCCCTTTATCAGGCCGGTTAAAACGCTCTATGCGTATTATTTAAAACCGACTTATTATTTATATCACAGCATCATTGCCTTGTCAACGAATTAGTTAATCCCTTTATTCAAAATTGATCCGCTTCTCCTCAACAACAACAGGTCTGTTGATAACACGGGTATTAATGTTCAATATATACTCACCTATAAGACCTATAAAGAGAAGCTGCAGTCCTCCGAGGAAGAAAACGCCTATGGTCATGGGGGCAGTACCTGCCATAAAGCTCGTCCAGTTAAGAAGCTTCATTATAAGATATACTATCGCGATCACAAAGCTTACTCCCGAACAGATAACTCCGACAAAGGTCGCAAGACGCAGTCCTATCTTGGTATATGATGTGAAGCTTAACATGGCCGCGTCATAGAGGGAATAGAAGTTATTGTGGGTCTTACCGGCACGTCTTTTCTGCTGCTCATATTCAACCTCTATCATATTGAAGCCGTCACCATACTCGGCAACTATACCTCTCATAAAGGGGATGGGATCATCAAGCTTGCGCAGCAGTTCCACAAAGGTCCTGTCATAGAGACCGAAACCCGTAAAGTGTTCTATCATCTTGACCGTAGACATATTCCTGATAAGCTTGTAATACACCGTTCTTAGGAAATATACGAATCCGGGCTCCTTGCTGGATGTCTTGATACCGCTTATTATCTTATGTCCTTCTTCCCATTTCTTAACGAATACCGGAATGAGCTCAACCGGATCCTGAAAGTCACAGCAGATAGGGATCACGCAGTCTCCATAGCACTGGCATATACCATAGAAAGGTGAATTGAACTGTCCGAAATTGGTGACATTGAAGATGGCCTTGATCTTCTTATTCCCGCTGCACAGCTTCTCTATCGCATCCCTGGTACCATCGGTCGAGCAGTTGTCAATAAACACGATCTCATAATCATACTGAGGAAGCGATTCATCAAGAACATTTATCACTGTCTTAGCCATCAGTTCGACATTCTCTATTTCATTGTAGCAAGGTATAAGTATCGAAATTTTTTTCATAAATATATTGCAAGTAATCCATCATCTTCGATGGTACCCATTATGATCTTTAATGGGTAACGTTATATAAGTTATGCAGCTCGGCTGCCGAGTGATGGCCCATCATTTCATCTGCCATACCGGTGTAAGACCATGTAGCTACAAAATAATCATACTCTGCCTTGGAGAACTGGGCCGGACCGTCGCTGCAGTTGATCGTAACGCTTCCTGCTGCCGCTGCTGCTGCCTTGGCTGCCTCATCGGCTGCTGCCTGTGCCGCTTCTGCATCTTTCTTGGCCTGCTCGGCTTCGGCTGCTGCTGCGTCCGCTGCTGCTTGATCATTATTATTCTGTTCTGCAGGCTTCTGCTCTTCCTTCTTCTCCTCGGGCTTCTTCTCTTCCTTCTTCTCTTCTTCCTTCTTCTCTTCTTCCTTCTTGTTTGCAAGCTCAGCCTTGGCTGATTCTGCCTCCTCAGCTGTCACTTCCTTAAGGAATTCCGACTTTATATAGCACTCACGGCCTTCATAATTTATCTTTGTCCAATCATCTACCGATTCGATCCTTTCGTAAGTCTCACCCTGTTTACAGGTTCTAACGATCTCACAGTCGGTATTGGCCTCGGCACGCATACGTACGTTATCACCCGTTACCATCACGAGAGTTGCAGCTGTTGCATCCTCCTGCTCAGCCTCCGCAGCTTCCGCCGCAAGCCTTGCTTCTTCAGCTGCTTTCTCGGCTGCCGCCGCTTCTTCCTCAGCTTTCCTTGCCTGATCGACAACCTGAAGGGTTATCTTATTACTCTCGATCTTGTCCTTCTTGATATATACCGTTACAACGCCTTCCGCTCCGGTATGGAGTACTGCAGTACCGTCCTCACTTCCCTTTTCGAAGGTAGCAGTAGCATCATCAACATTGTATTCAAGTGATTTGAGCTTGGCCTTGGATGGATTACCCTTGATAGAGAAAACATAGTCCTGATTGACGTCAAGTTCCGTCTCCGCGAAGTTGGGCGTAAGTGTTATTGACTTAAGTTTCTTAACGTTCTTAAGCAGCAGCACTGCCACCGCAACGATTATCACAAGGATAAATACCGCTGCAGCCATAACCAACAACTGTGTCATTCTCTTTTTTCTCATTCTTGACCTGCTCATTTTTCTCTCCTTATTAATATAACTTATACTATGTAACTTATAATATCATATTTATCATTTATTGCAATGCAATCTCGGTTGTTCCCACGTCGGCGAAGGTGTCATAATTGTCATGTACGGTTAGACTTATCGGAGATACCGCGTCCTTAAGTGAAACGGCATATGCACAGCTTAATTCCGAACCGTCCGAAATCTGCATATCCTTATTGTAATATTCCTCCGGATATTCCTCCATTGCCGCGAAAGTATCACACGGCTCCCCATTCTGTGTAACACTTATGGGGAAAACATCCGCCAGGGCTTTCTGTTCACCGGTCTTGTTCTTAAAGCTGAAATAAATAAGTGCGGCAGGATTACCGTCTGTATCAAGCTTGACAGTCACGTTCGTACATTTAAGCGTGAACTTGTCATTATCCACATCTACGGATCCCGACGGTGCGGCAGATGCCTCATCACTTAAACCCTGCTCTATCAGATCGGAATCACCCTCAAGAACATCCTCACTCCCGGCCTCTTCAACATCGAAGTCCTCGGTTCCCGTATCACCCGTATTCTCCGTATTCTCCGGCTCAGGTTCCGGCTGTGTCTCCTCATAGGCAGTATCACTTACGGTATCAGTGCTCTTATTTCCCTTTTTTATCTTCGTGAATATACTTATACAGATGGCCAGCACGATCAGGAAGATAATACCTTCAACAAAGAGCATCATGTACTCCATGGACTTCTTGGATTCCTTCTCCGGATCAAGTGCCCGGCCGCCGGTCTGCATGGGCTTATCCGTGCGGGCAGGCCCTGTCGGACCATTCCTGTTAGGACCGCCGGGCCCTGCATTATTATTCGTCCCGTTATTATTTATGCCTCCGGGATTCACTCCCGCATTATTTATTATCGCTTCCGTCAGCGCATCATTACCTGGATTTGCAGAGTCATTCGTCAGCCCCAGTGCCTTCTCTATCTCGGCAAACTGGCTGGTCATTCCGCTTGCCGTCTTTCCGGGACCCTTTTGCTCCATAGCGCCTATTATAGACTGCTTTTGTCCAG
>JBGUQP010000382.1:0-9048 GCA_045131145.1 Lachnospiraceae bacterium
AATGTCCCGTTGGTGAAGTTGGAACAAAAATAATCAAACAGATCATCAACATTATTAAGAGAAAGATCAGGATTCTTCCGCATTGCAAGCGAAGCCCATCCGGCGTTCCAGAGCATATCCGAAGCCGATGCTGCCCAGCACATCCCGTGATCGCCCCAGTCATCGTAATCACTCTGCCTGAAATCATCATCCGTAAATACCCATTCGCCCAGTGAACCATACATATAAATTGAAAACTTCTCGGCATCAATAAGATCATCGCTTTCAAGAACAGCCGGCGTTTCCGATAAGAATGCGCTGATCATTGTATTGATCTGATCATCGGTAAATTCTTCCGCAAGAGACGATACACACATTTCATAGGAGTGGCCGTTGTCTGAAAAGTTGATGACACAGATCTTTCCGCTTTTAGAATCGCTGTAATTTACAGTGTATTCGTGTGAGAAAGTATCCACAACCTTTCCCTCATCAAAAGTGATCTTCATATGATTTGTGACCGCATCTTCCTTCGCACTTTCCTTAGTGTCATCATTTGCCTGAACTTCATCTGATTTTTTTTCTTCAGAAGAAGCCTGTCCGGCGGTCGTATTTGGCGCTTCGGAGCTCTTAGCGCAGGAAGTCAGCAACAATGCGAACATACCGGATACTATAAGAATCAAAACCAACTTTTTTTTCATAATATGTTTCTCCAACTAAAATACATTTCTCACCATAATTATCCATCCGCTACGGTTCCGTTTAATTATGTTTGCGGTTTCAAATTGATTAATAGAATTTATATGCTTCGTTTAACATAGCTTAACCGTATATCTTCACCATAACGGGTAACCTCTTTTAATACATAGCCTACAGCCTCATCCACTCCGGCTATTCCCGTCCCTTCAACAGGGGTCCTCGCATCTAATCCTCCGAATATCTTAGGTGCGATAAACATATCCACCCTGTCAACAAGGCCGGCCCTTATAAGGCTGTAATTAAGGGTCCCTCCCCCTTCAACCAGAACACTGTCGATTCCCTGTCCGCCAAGGTACTTCATAAGATAAGCAACATCTACATAGCCGTTTTCCGAGGGCGTTTTTACAAGCTCGACTCCTGCCTTCTTCAATTCCTCCGTCTTATCAATACATGCATCCCCTTTTGTTCCGGCCCCTTCTTTATTCGCAATATCTGTATCGGCTTCGCAATATGCCACTATCGTCCTTAACTCTCCCGCTGTCTTTACAATACTGCTCCCAAGGGGGATACGAAGTCCCGAATCCGCTATTATCCTTACCGGACTCTTAAGCCCTTCCACCCTTACATTAAGCATGGGATCATCCTCAATAACGGTCCCTATGCCTGCCAATATGGCCATGTATCTGTGTCTCATTTTTTGCACTTCACTGCGTGACTCTTCACCCGTGATCCATTTGGATGCTCCCGCTTTCGTCGCTATCTTACCATCCATGGTCATGGCGTATTTAAGAACCACATAAGGCTGCTTCGTCGTTATGTATTTAAAGAAAACGGGATTGATGGCATCACATTCATCCCTAAGGAAGTCCTCAACCACTTCGATACCCGCTTCCCTGAGTATCTTAACACCCTTACCCGCTACTAATGGATTGGGATCCCTCGATCCTATGACAACCTTCCCGATACCATTATCAATGATTGCCCCGGTACAGGGTGGCTGCTTGCCATGATGGCAGCAGGGTTCAAGAGTCACATAAAGGGTCGCTCCCTGCGCATCCTCTGTAAGTCCTGACAGGGCATCCCTTTCCGCATGAAGGTCGCCGTATCTTCTGTGATACCCCTCGCCAATGATCCTTCCATCCCTTACTATTACCGCCCCCACCATCGGATTGGGATTAGTAAATCCTTCACCCCTGTACGCAAGCTCGATTGCCCGTTTCATATACTTTTCTTCTGCCACAATACACCGCCTCACTTTTTTAATTATTTAAACTTAAATCCTGTATTATTTCTCCGTACTATTCAGAACAGGCTCATAATAAGAATACCATGAAAAACCCTTATTTGCCACAAAAGCCGCAGGTTATGCTGAGACCGGAACATTGTTCTTTCTGTTGGGGCAGCCATTTGTAAACCTCAAAAGGAGCAGGGAAAAATCCCTGCTCCTAAAATTATAATCATATCTGCAATTGTTTGAAACTATAGTGAACGAATTTAATTCGTTCACTTTGCGCCGATTGCGAGGCATCGCAGATGCCCTTCCTATCGCAATCGTGTGCATCAATTTATTATAGTAAACGAAATTATTTATTTCGTTTACTATAGTATAACGTTCGCGAAATATCTGGACTTATTCGATGAATGCTTGCCCGAGTGTGCATGGCTGAAAACGCAGGCGTAGCGGGCTACGTCGAGGCTTTCAGATATGTGCAATCGGGTTAAGCAGGCGAGAATACGGTCCAGGTATTTAAGAATCATTATACTGGCTACCGGATAACCGCTTCCTTGAGGCCACGGGGCTCTTCATCCCCGAAAAGAAGATGTGCCCTGTTAAGGGCAAGCGCTATAACATTGGTAAGGATTGTTGATGATATCATCTCGCATACAGCATTGATACCCACAAATGCACATATGAACACGATGATGTTCCTTCCGTCGATAAGACCCTGAACATACTCGGTATTGCCGAAAAGCAGTACAAGTGAAGACATAAAGAAAACGGTATTTAAAAATGCCGAAGAGAATCCGGTGATCGCTGCACTCACGCCAAGCTTACCGGTCCTTTTGTATAATCCCTTAAAAATATGTCCAAGCAGAAACCCGTCAAGAGCACGGGGAATAAAGCGCTGGATAAAGGCAAGAAAAGGATTGATGGCAAACAGGGTTGCTCCCATACCGCTGACTCCGCCTATACCGATGCACTGGCCGAATGATGTAAGACCAAATACGGATCCAACGATAAGGCCGCCAATGGGTCCGCATGTTATAGCGGCAATAGCTACGGGTATTACATTAAAAGTAATGGCCAATGGTCCGATATTAAGATATCCGAGTGGTGTGTAGGACATAAGAAGCAAAATTGCTGTCATAAGTCCGAGAATAGTTAACTGAGTGGTAGATAACCTTTTGTTTTTCATGATTCTCCTCCTTGTTCCTGTCCCGTAACGGGTACAATACAATTAAAGATCACGAACAATATGAATTTGTTCAGATCGGTTACGATCCTGGCGTTGCCTTGCATACACCGGATCACCTGCAACTTAATTATATAAAATACATGCCCCCTGTCAATAAGGGGGCATATGATTTTATGTACTTTTTTTCATACAAACATCAGGCTCTGGCTATGATCGCATCCAGCAGTTCCATTGCGGCTGCTTTCTTACTCATAAGTTCGAGTTCCCTGGTCGAATCAGCCGTTATGAGAGTCAGCACATTGGTATCTCCTCTAAATCCCGCTCCTTCAACCCTTAAGCTGTTTGCCGCTATCATGTCCAGGTTCTTCTTCTCAAGTTTCTTTCTTGAATTCTCGATCATGTTCTCCGTCTCCATTGAGAATCCGCACAGGAACTGGCCATCCTTCTTGTGTTCGCCGAGATACTTAAGTATATCCTTTGTTCTCTCTAAGGGGATCGATAAGTCTTCGTCCTTCTTCTTCATCTTCTGATCGGCTACGGTCGCCGGTCTGTAATCGGCCACGGCAGCCGCTTTAATGATAATATCCATATTATCCGACCTTGACGTCACTTCATTAAACATATCTTCGGCTGATGTTACCCTTACAAGGTCAACAAACATCGGAGGATCGATTGCCACCTGTCCGCTCACAAGGGTTACCTCGGCCCCGCGAAGCATGGCAGCCTCGGCTATGGCATATCCCATCTTACCTGATGAATGGTTGGTTATATATCTTACGGGGTCCAGAGCTTCCTGTGTGGGACCAGCCGTAACAAGTACCTTCCTGCCCGCAAGATCCTTATCATGGGCCAGTTCATACATGATATAGGCAAGAAGTGTCTCCGGCTCAGGCATCTTGCCGGCTCCCGTATCACCGCATGCAAGGTAGCCCGTCGCAGGTGTGATCACCCCATAGCCGTAGCCTTCCAGTTTCTTAAGATTGTCCGTGACTACGGGATTTTCAAACATATTGGTGTTCATGGCAGGTGATATGTACTTCTTGCACTTGCAGGCCATAACCGTTGTGGTAAGCATGTCATCCGCAATACCGCATGCAAGCTTGCCTATTACATTTGCTGTTGCCGGAGCGATCATGACTATGTCTGCCCGCTTGGCCAAAGACACATGCTCAACCGAAAACTCAAAGTTACGGTCGAAGGTATCAACCAGGCATTTATTCCCCGTAAGTGTCTCAAACGTTATGGGATTTATAAAATTCGTTGCATTTTCCGTCATAAGGACATGCACATCAGCTTCAAGCTTCTTTAATTTACTTGCAAGTGATGCGATCTTATAAGCAGCAATGCTGCCGGTAACCCCCAGCAGCACTGTTTTATTCTTAAGTGTATATTCACTCATCGTCTTCACCCTCTTCAACTTTTATCCTCGAGTTTTCCGACCTGGCCATCTTAACCATGCTTTCATACATTTCTTTGGTAACATATGAACCTGCTGCCGGGAATCTGGTAGGATTAACTGCACAGTCGAACTTATCGATAAGTCCCCTGATGCTGTGCACCATTCCATCCCATTCTTTACCGTATTCCGACCTGAGCCTTCTCCAATCCGTAAACATTATAATGGCATCCTTATCGCCCTTACCCTTCATGGTGGCAATACCCGATCCCAGCTCACTGCCATCATTATCATGCTTCATGGGAATTATGAACTTAGCCTTAAGCATTTCAATCCCCATAAACCTGTAATAAAGCTTAAATGCCAGTGATGCATCCTCATCCTCCTTATCCGGCGCATCCATCTGACCGATAAGAAGCATCCACCTTACAAGATCCGGATTGGTGACCGGAATGTTCTCTATGGGTATCCCCGAATGATCGGGTGCATCCGCGAGCAACCCTGCCGCTATTGATACCTGAACCGCATTCACCGCTGCCCCACAGGCTCCGTTGATATAGAAATTACCTGCAAGGAAGTTGTATATTCCCTTCTTATCGTCTCCGTTTCTGACGATAGCAAGTTCGGTCTTATCATTATTATACAGTTTTCGGTAATGTCTCCTGTAAGCCTTGGATACAAGAAGGATTCCGGGCGGAGTGCATATGTAAGCTCCAGCCTTTGCCTCCATATTCTGTGAAAAGAGGTGGGCCTCACCGGTCCTCTTGTCATGCACATAATATATCTCGTCGGCATTTACTATCTTATCACACAGGGCCCTTATCAGCTTATCAAGCCTCTTACTGCGGTCCCCGCTGACTTCCGCATCCTCATCCTTACCGGCGTGGCTTATAAACCAGCTGTTCAAACGCCATATTTCAGAGCAGTCGGTAATACTCAGCTTCTCTATCTCATCATCAGACAGATCAAGTACACGATCTTTTACATATGCATCACCCAAAGCGCTTACATAGGCATCATGAACTGCATTCTCGCCCATATCCCTTGTGTAGAGGACAGTTCCCACTCTGACACTCTTGACTGCTCCATCTTCCAGTATCATGGATACCGCACAGTCAGTCGCACTTGCTGCTGTCTCGCCGTCTCTGTTTATTCCCTGAATTGTTATCGAACCGGCTTCCCTGTTATCATCACCGAAGTTCAAATGGGATACGGTCATACCGGCTTTCACATTACCCTTCACATTGCCGGTAACCACGATATTGTCAGTTCCTTCCACCGGCATGACACTTAAGATACCCATAACAAATGAACCGGTCAACGTATCATCTGCCGGTTCCTCGGGTTCCGAAGGACCTCCGTGTATGATCTCACCAACGATTCCGTCATCAATATCATTCATCAGGGAATTCTCAAGAACATTAAGCTCATCCTTTGCCGGTTCCTTCTTACCCTTCTTGAACTTATCAAATAATCCCATATTTTCCTCCCCTTATTATGATTCTCAGTCTCTCCCTGGATACCGCCCGCAGACCCTGCTGTCGTTTAGCCGCTTATCTCCTCATCACTCGCAAGCTCGAACCCCTTATCGCTAAGGAGTCTCTCCGTAGCCTCTACATCATCAACCCTTAAAACAACATAGGCACCGAACTGCTTATTGGAAGTAAATGCGTATGTATACATAAGATTGATCCCTGCTTCCTCAAGAGTTCTCAGTATCTTATAGAGGGCTCCCTGTCTGTCATCCATCTTAACCGCTACAACGCTGGTTACCTTGGACAATATATTCTCGCCCAAAAGGATCCTGGCCTTTTCAAGATCCGAAACTATCATCCTTACAATACCGTAATCCTCGGAATCTCCGATGCTGAGCGCCCTTATATTAACGTCAGATTCCGAAATTCCCTTAAGTACCTCGGACAGCCTTCCCTGTTTGTTCTCGATAAAGACCGATAATTGTCTTACTGCCATAACAATCCCCCTTTTACCAAAATGTCAATCATGTAATTTTCTGTTATCAATAACCCTTACCGCCTTACCTTCGCTGCGCTGAATTGTCTTGGGCGGAACAAGATGGATCTTGGGTCCTATACCCAGCATGGTACGCATTGCAGCTGCCAGTGCCTTCTCCTTGGCCTGCATATCTGCAATATTATCGGAGAACTGATCCGGCGTAAGTTCAACATCTATGTCAAGCGTATCCGTATTGTTCTTACGGTCAACATAGATCATATAGTTAGGCGTATAACCTTCGTTAAGAAGTACGGTTTCGATCTGACTCGGGAATACGTTAACGCCCCTTATGATCATCATGTCGTCGCTCCTGCCCATAGGCTTGCACATCTTGACATGGGTACGGCCGCATGAGCACTTGCCCCTGGTAAGCACGCATATATCTCTTGTCCTGTAACGGAGAAGCGGAAATGCCTCCTTATCAAGTGCCGTAAACACAAGCTCACCCTTCTCACCCTCGGGAAGTACTTCTCCGGTGTCAGGATCGATTATTTCTGCGTAGAAATGGTCCTCATTTATATGCATTCCCGTCTGCTCGCTGCACTCGAATGCAACACCGGGACCGCTTGTTTCCGTAAGACCGTAAATATCGTATGCCTTGATCCCGAGGCCTTCCTCGATCGATTTACGCATCTCCTCAGTCCAGGGCTCTGCTCCGAATATACCTGCCTTCAATTTATTCTCTTCGGGCTTGTATCCCCTGTCTCTTAATGATTCCGCAATAAAAGCGGCATAGCTTGGAGTACAGCAGAGTATCGTTGCTTCAAGATCCATCATGAACTGTATCTGCCTCTCGGTATTACCCGAAGACATCGGCAAAGTCAGGGCTCCCAGCTTATGAGCTCCTCCGTGTAATCCTGCACCACCCGTAAAGAGTCCATACCCGTACGCAACCTGAACAACATCCTCATCCGAACCGCCTGCCGCAACTATTGCCCTGGCGCAGCATTCCTCCCAAAGGTCAACATCATGCTGGGTATAGAAGGCAACAACCCTCTTACCCGTAGTTCCCGATGTGGAATGTATCCTTACGCAATCCTTAAGCGGAACAGCCAGCAAACCGTACGGATAACACTCTCTTAAGTCATCCTTCTTAAGAAATGGAAGCTTCTTTATATCATCCACTCCCTTTATATCCTCCGGTTTTACACCTTTCTCATCCATCAGGTCCCTGTAATACTTAACATTTTCATATACATGAAAAACCTGCTTAACGATCTTCTCGTCCTGTATCTTTTTAATCTCTTCATATGGTGCCGTCTCAATATCCGGTTGAAAATAATGCTGCATTTCCTATCTCCCTCTTTAATTGTTTTTCACAATAATTCTATATTTTCAGACATTTTTCGTCAATGCCTTTAAGCTCTGTATTTTAAGAAATTTACACGTTAAACGACCTTCTCAGTCCTTCCTTTAACGGAGTATATTCCCTCCACAGTTTCTCAAATCTTTCGGATGAATAAAAGGCTGACTCTTCCTTGTGCAGCGGGAAAGGAAGCGGTATGTTCCTTAACTCAACTTCACTTACGGATATATCTGCCCTCTCAAAAGGAACGCCAAGAGACTTAAGCGCTTCCTCAAAAACATCATAGGATATCCGGTCGGAAGTACAGAAATTGTAAGCCGTATTTACTTCTTCATCCGGCAGCTCACACAGTTTCTTAAGAGCTCCTGCCGCATCCCCGGCGTATATCATCTGCCAGTAACCGTCAGCATCTGTCGGATGGATTATCTGTCCGGCCTTCTTTATCCACTCAAAGTATATACTCTCTCTCGGGGCATAATTAAGAGGTCCGTAAAGTACACATGGTCTTACTGACACACCCTTTATCCCGTATTTGGGGGCAGCCTCTGAAAGCTCGCGTTCCAGGGCAACCTTTCCCCTGATATAATCCCCCTGCGGACCATTAGCATATTCGTCGGCCAGGGGCGAATCCTCCTTTAGCGGCTCACATCTTCCGCTCTTATATACGTCCACGGTACTTATATAAATATACCTTACCGGTTTATTCCGGTTAAGGTGTTCAAGGATACCTTCAATATCGCCCTTTTCATAGGCACAAAAATCAACCACGACATCAATATCCATTCCGGACAGATCGTAAGACTTTAGACCTTCCCTGTCATGTCTGTCGCATACAAGCTCCTTAACATCCAAAAGGCCTGTCTTCAGATTCCCCCTGTTGAGCAGAATAATGTCGTGGTCCTTATGTGCTGTCTCTGTAAACCATCTTCCGAAGAAATAACTTCCCCCGATCACAAGTATCTTCATGTTTTACTTGGTTCCGAATATCCTGTCTCCGGCATCTCCGAGTCCCGGACAGATATATGCATCAGAGTTGAGCTCCCTGTCAAGGTGACCCACATATATCTGAACATCGGGATGGGCCTTGTTCAGGCGTTCCAGTCCTTCGGGAGCCGCTATGATACACATGAATTTAATATTAATGCCGCCGTGCAGCTTGATCTGGTTTATGGCATCAACAGCAGATCCTCCCGTTGCAAGCATGGGATCCATAACAACAATCGTCCTCTGCTCTATGGGGC
>JBGUQP010000383.1:0-6936 GCA_045131145.1 Lachnospiraceae bacterium
ACCGTTTGAACCATAGCCGCCTGTCATGTCGGTAACCCCGCCGAGTGAAAAGATCGCAGCAAGAAGTGCCGTTCCGACAACAGATCCCAAACACTGAGCCACAACATAACATCCGAATTCAGCTCCGCTCATTCCTCCGGACATAAATACACCAAGAGAAACAGCAGGATTAATATGACATCCCGAGATATTACCGATGCAATAAGCCATTCCGACTATTACAAGTCCGAATGCCAATGCAGTAAGTATATATCCACTGCCGTAACTGCTGTCGCATCCCACTAACATTGCCGTACCGCATCCCATGAAAACAAGGACACAGGTACCGATAAATTCCGCTATGTACTTTTTCATATTTAAATCTCCCTTCTATATAAAGATATCGATGCAAGCACAGCCCGCACCGATAAAATCATACCATAAAACCATACTTATATACAAGATGTTTATACATTCATGGGAATATACACCATATATTGTACTTAATCCATCACAATCTGTGGATATATTCAGTCCTCAATATCTTCCTCTGCCGCTACGGCCGAAATAACGGAAGTTACTGCTGCCACTACAACTGCTGTTACAATAACGACAAACACTATACCGACAAATAAGATCATATGCTGCCCTCCCTTTTAAGCTCCAAAGCCATACAATAAACTAATCAATAAATGAATCGAAATATCCCTGAATAAGAATAAACGGTGTTCCCTTATCGCCCGAGCCTGATGTCAGGTCGCACAGGGACCCTATAAGGTCCGTAAGCTGTCTGGGCGTTGTTCCCTGGGAAGCCATGTTTCCGACAAGGTTCTTACCCTTCTCCTTTATGGACTTACTGATCGCATCCTTAAGCTCCTGACCGCTCAGATGCTTGAAATCATTATCGGCAAGGTATTTAAGCTTAAGCTCGTTGGGTGTTCCCACAAGTCCGTCCGTAAACGCGGGCGATACAACGGGATCAGCCAGTTCCCATATCTTTCCCTTGGGATCCTTGAAGGCTCCGTCACCGTAAACCATAACCTCGACATGCTTGCCTGTAAGCTTTAACATCTCCCTCTGTATATCTTCCACAAGGGACTGACAGTCTCTTGGGAACAGCTTAACCTTATCCTCGGTTGATTTATTGGATCCGAGTAATCCGTATTTCTCATTGTAACCCGAATCACCGACAGGTGCATTCAGTATATCATCAAGTCCCAATACTGTCTTGGCGCCTGCGTTCTTAAGTATCCTCTTATTCCTTGCACGTGAATGTATATCACAGGTTATGACACAGTCGGTGTACTCCAGAATGGCCGGAGCCTGATTGGCAAATACTATCTCTATATCCGCACCGGCCTCCCTGACTATGTTTGAGTAATAATCAACATAATCAACACCGGTAAATTCATGCTTATTGTCTCCGAAGAGTTCCCTGTACTTTTCAAGAGTAAGTACGTCACTGTAGGGGTTTATGCCTTTTTCATCAAGCTGGTCGTAAGTAAGAAGGGCATTACCCACTTCATCCGAAGGATAGGAAAGCATGAGCACTACCTTGCGGCATCCCATTGCTATACCCTTTAAGCATATGGCAAACCTGTTACGGGAAAGGATGGGGAAGATAACTCCCACAGTTCCGCCGCCTGTCTTGCTCCTGACATCATCGGCAATATCGGCAACAGTTGCGTAATTACCCTGTGCCCTGGCTACTATCGATTCGGTAAGGGCTATGATGTCCCTGTCCCTTATTTCAATATTCTCACTGGCTGCAGCATCCATTATCGAGCTGACCGCTATATCAACAAGATCGTCTCCCTGACGGATTATTGGTCCCCTGATGCCACGGGACACGGTACCGATTAGTCTTTCCATCCTTTATACCTCTCCTGATTTCGAATATGATTTCCAAAAACCCCGCAAAAACAATTATACATTTATAGTCATGCCTGTGCAAGATATTAATATACAATTAAAGCACTCAGTCATAATCAACCTTTACCATGGTAAGTCCGCAGGCGGGAGCTGTATCACCCGCAAGCCTCCTGTCTTTTGCATCAAGCAGGTCTATCATGCTCTTTGGTGTTCTCTTCCCGAAGCCTACTTCAAGCAGGGTACCTGTAAGTATCCTTACCATGTATTGAAGGAAACCCGTACCGTGATAGGTAAAAGTGATGTATGATCCCTTCTTTACAATATCTATTCTGTCTACCTTCCTTACGGTCGATTTCTTCATTCTCGGATTGGAACAGAAGCTCTTAAAGTCATGCTCACCCTTAAGATATCCTGCAGCCTCTGTCATAGCATCCAAATCCGGTATTTCTTCTATATAATATACATATTTCCTGTCAAATACCGGCTTGACGGGACCGATAAAACAAGTATAGCGGTAGGTTTTTCCTACCGCATTATACCTTGAATGAAATCTCTCGGATGCTTCCTTTACTTCCCTTATGCAGATATCATCGGGCAGGTATCTGTTCATGTAATCCCTTATTTCTTCTGCATCCAGTTCCGTATCAAGAAAAGCGTTTGCCGTCATGGCTCTTGCATGGACTCCGGCATCGGTCCGCCCGGCTCCGATAACCTCAATATCCTTACCGGCCATCCGGGACAATACACCCTCAAGCTTTCCCTGTATGGTCATATCCGTAGTCGGCTGATGTTCCCATCCCTGATAGCGGGTCCCGTCGTAGGATACTGTAAATCTATAGTTGTGTTTCATGTCCCTCCTCATGATCTGTTCTGTAAGAATTACTTCCTACAACTAAAAACTGTGGCTTCCTGATGAGTGGCCCCCGCCGCCACCGCCTCCGGATCTGCCGCCACCGCCTCCGGAAGAGGAACTCCTGGGTGAATAGGTCCTTGATGTATTTGTATGTGTAGCCGTCGGATTGGCAAATGCAAACCGGCTTATGATGGAATCCATTATCTGCCCGTTGCTTGGCTTAACCTTCTGTGACACGGCCCTTGCAAAGAAGTAATTGATTATAAGTGATAACAGTATAGCCAGGCAGGCATTTGAGATATATTTCATGGGCTGGGCTATCCCTCTGCCTCCGAGTACTGCCGCTATCTGCTCAAACCCCTTCCTTGCTGTCGTATAGTAATCACCGTCCGTTGCATATGTATAAATATTGTCCGTGATGATACTGGCTTTGGAACCGGTAACAACATACTGAAGATCTCCCTCAGAATAAACACATATCTTCCTCTTGTCCATATCTATAAGGAGCATCACACCATTCTCATCCGGTATACGTGATCTGTAATAGTCCTGCGCATAATCATCTACTGTGGCGAATTTATCCTCTTGTGCAGAAACAAAAAGGATAAAACCGTAATCGGAACATTCCTTCATATCATCAACCAGCTGTTTTTGCTCATCATAAGTGAGGAGTCCTGCCGCATCATCTACCAGGATCTCGTAACCGGTTGATTCATTCTTTACAAGAATATAACCTTCCTCATTGCTTTCGACGGTATAGGATGTATTCTCAGACGCATACACAGGCAGGGCACATGGCTTAAGGATCACCAAAGCAGCGACGGCCATACATATAAGTATTCTTTTTACATTATCCATACTCTTCTTAAGCACGGTCATCACCTCCCTTCCTGTCAAACTGGGGAAGCCTTCTGGTTGCCATTACATTGTAGTTACTGAGGGTATGTTTAAAGCTGAAACCGAAGAAGACAGCCTCCAATATACACAGCACATAATAAGGAACATCGCTTACCGGCTGTATTGCAAATACAAGCAGTGCCGCTATCACAACCGCACCTATGCCAAATACGGTTGTGATCTTCTCAAAGGTCGATGCTTCCGCTTCTTCAACCTTTTCCTTTTCTTTCTTTTTGCCCTTTTCATTTTTCTTAAGGGATTCTTTACCCTTGTCTCCTTCTCCTATTGCCGCCTTTCTTATGTCAGACCTCTGTAAAGAGTTGATCAGGAAAACAATGATAGTCAGAATACTTGACAATACAAGGACCGTTGTCGGAGTAAGAACCAGGAAGAGATTCAGTATCGCAAATATAACCAGCGCAATGATACCCGAAGAAAGAAGGTATTTCCTTACATCTATCGGTAAGTCGGCCACAACCTTGCCTGTCTGCCCGTTTACAGCCGCATAAGCCACCCTGTCACCGTTCCTGTAGGATAAGAACCATACCGGGAACATGGCTGAATGCCCCTTGTCGGCTTTAGTCGGAACGGCCGAAGAGGACATCTGGGCACCTGAAGGCGTAGCGCTTGTTGTTATCGTATATTTCCTAAATTCCCTGGTCTCATTCTTTATCCTGTTAAGGGAAGCTTCATAGGCAAACTTCTCGGCCTGCCATTTATATGTACCGGCATCGACATCGGCAAGGTCAGCATAATAGCCGCTCATATATGAGGGTTCAAAGGGTACCCTCTGCTTAACATCATATGGTGCCAATGCTTCCGATATTGAATCATCAAAAGCTGAAGAAGCATCGTATGACAATCCGTCATATTCGGCATCCACGTTTCCCGAAAGAGCATAATGATCCGTGATGATATAATCACCGCTCCTGTGCGAAGTCTCGCCGTTCAGCCTTACAGGTCCCTTCTGCGTAACATTATATGACCAGAAGGGCATATATATACCACGGAAGCTGTCTATACAATTATCGCTCCTGTATTCCTTCGGAAGGAAGATAGCCTTCTTAACAACATTAAGGTAGGCCTTCTTGCAGTCTTCCTTTGTCTTGGCAAACGGAATGATATACTCAGGCTTTTTCCCCTTGGCCAGCCTGGCATTAAGGATCGTGGAAGCTCCGCAGAAGGAGCAGAAGGCTGCCGCCGTATTCTCATCCACGCTCATCAGCTCGCCGCCGCACTGCGGGCAGGTATAGATCGTTACATCATATGTATCGAACTCCGGAGTGTCCGGGTTCTCTTCCTGAAAGACCTGCTCCTGTGCATCTTCCTTTATTTCAAACTCCTTTGGGTCAAACGAAGATCCGCAAAAATCACACAGCATCTTCTGACTTTTCGGATCAAATTTCAGATTGGCCCCGCAACTTGGGCATACTATCATCTGGCTTCCTCCTTTAGTGTCACCTTTTCTTCAGGCAGAAATTTTATAAGCATCTTTTCCAGCTCCTGTACCTGTACAGGCTTGGTCATATAATCGGAAAATCCAACCGCCATATATTCCTTATCAGCACCCTGTATGGCATTTGCCGTAAGTATAATGATCGGGGTTTTTTCCTCTTTATATTTTTCCGTCTTCTGCAATTCCACAAATGTTTCTATTCCATCCATCTGCGGCATCATATGATCAAGAAAAACCATATCATAATGCTTTTCCCTGTATTTCTCAAGACATTCTTCTCCGCTGGCAGCCATATCGACATTGATCTTCGTCTTCTTAAGAAGCAGCTTTATTATCTGTAAGTTGACCGGAACATCATCAACAACCAGTATGCTTGCATCTTCAGCGGTAAAGCTTTCCTCGTAGTTCTCACCCGTTCCGGTAGTAGAGGAATACTTCGCCCAGAAATCCCCCATGGGCTTTGACGAAGCCAGTTTCTGCGGAATGACAACCGTAAATTCGGATCCTCTTCCCTGCTGCGAATTTACACTTATCGAACCATCCATTAGTTCAACCAGCTGTTTTGTGATCGCAAGGCCCAGTCCGGATCCTTCTATATTTCTGTTCTGTCTCTCATCGGCCCGTCTGAAGGATTCGAATATACCTTCAAGTCCTTCTTCGGAAATACCCCGTCCCGTATCGGTTACCCGAAGGATAAGGTCTATCCTTGATTCTTCCTTTTTTATGTAATCAACTTCGAAGGTTATGGTTCCCTTATCCGTATACTTGACAGCATTGGTCAGAAGATTGGTTGCTATCTGTCTTAACCTTACCTCATCTCCGTTAAGCTTCTCGGGAAGCTTCTCATTATATGCAAGCTTAAGCTTTAATCCCTTACCCTTTGCCCTCATATCAAGCATGGTATAGCAGGACCTGATAAATGAAAACACATCATAATCATCGGGGATTATCTTCATCAGCCCCGATTCTATCTTTGAAAAATCAAGTATGTCGTTCACCAGGGACAGAAGAGTATTAGATGCAATCTCTATACTTGATGCATAATTGAGAATACTTCTTTCGGAGCTCTCCCTTAATATCATTTCATTCATTCCTATGACACCGTTTATGGGAGTTCGTATCTCATGGGACATCCTTGCCAGGAAAACACTCTTGGCTTCATTGGCTTTCTCAAGGTCGAGGTTCATCTTTATCAGCTCCTCTTCCTTCTGTTCAAGTTCCTTCCTCTTGTTCTCATACAGGTTTCCCTGGAATTTAAAGATAACGCCGAAAGTAAGCGCAACAAAAGCTACACCGTAAAAATAATCCTCATATTCCAGCTTCCTGCTCGCCATCCTATGCACCAATTCAGGGTATGTATAGTCCCGGTACAGAAGAATACCGGCCATAATTACGTTACCTATATATATAACATAACACGGCCATCCTTCCACAATAAGAAAGGTAAAGAGGGAGGCTAACAGCAGCCACACGGGCATTCCCGATTCCTTGCCTCCTTCGATAAAATACAGTGTGGGCATAAGAAAATAGTTGGCCGTGACCGCCAGCAGAACACCTGCCAGATTGGGTTTATTTAATATATTGGCAATCCAGAGGGATAATAAAAAGCATATGATCAGAAGACCCATTATCCAGAAGGTCCTTGCTCCCGTTCCGACAATAAAATCAAAACACGTGCATACAATAAGGGCCGCAATGCCTATCGACAGGATGATATTGATAAGCCTGTGCTGCATAGGCAGCTCTTCGCGGGTCAGATATTTAGCTATCTTTTTGATCTTCTCCAATCCTAATTCCTCTTAACCATCATAGGCAATGCCTGCTTATCGCTTTTGTGATCTCTCCTGCACAGTAAAAGAGGCCTGCCTTACGGTCTTAC
>JBGUQP010000384.1:0-2932 GCA_045131145.1 Lachnospiraceae bacterium
GATAATACAGAGGTTACAGATAAAGATGACAATAAGTGGACTCCTTCGGACGATGAAGAAAGCCAGCGTCACCAGCAGGAATCTGAAAGGGTTATTTCCGTTCCCAAGACTGGAGACGGGTTCAAATTCCTTGGATATGGTTTAGCGGGGATTGTTTTCATTGCGGCAGCTCTTTTCTCCATTTTATACGTAAAGCGTAAAGAGGACGATGCGGATGAATAAGCGGAATGTGTTATTGGCGGGTATGATCATAGGGATTTTCATATCCATTGCGGCAGCTTTGTTGTATTACTCCTTTTCCGATTACAGGGAGTATGACAGAGGTGATGAAACTTATCATAATCTGGCGGAAGAGGTAATTGACAGTGATGATACTGACAATCGGGGAACAGCTGTGTATGAAAAAGAAAGCGAGGGCTCGGATGAAAATCCGGGTCCTCATTCTGCTTCAGGACAACAGGATGATGTGGCGGAAGGAAAGCCGGAAACGCTGATAAAAGATCAGACAGATTTGCCAACCATTGATTTTGATGCATTGAAGGCAATAAATGGTGATGTCATAGGTTGGATATATGCCCCGGATTCGGAAATAAACTATCCGATAGTCAAGGGCAGTGATGATGAGTTTTATCTGGACCATCTATTTGATGGTTCAAAAAATAAAAACGGATGTCTGTTTGTGGAGCAGAAGAATAATCCTGATTTTTCCGATGATAACACGGTAATCTATGGGCATAACATGGCTAGCGGAAGCATGTTAGCCGGTATCCTTAGATATGAAAAAAAGGGATATATTGATACGCACCCATATATGTTCATCTTTACTGAGGATAAGAATTATCGAATGGAAATACTTTCGGGATATGTAACGGAACCGGAGTCTGAGGCGTACAAAATCCGTCTGGGAGGTGCTGAAGGTTTCCGCCAGTGGATACTGGATGTCGCAAAAAAATCTGTTTTTAATGTCAATATGAAACTAACGACAAAAGACCGGATGGTCACCCTGTCAACCTGCTCCTATGAGTATAAAAATGCAAGATTTGTACTTCATGGTAGGTTAGTGGAAATGTGAGGAAAAGAAAATGATCATAATGAGTATCTTGGGCTTCCTTCTAATCAGGGAAGCCCTTAATAATGCACTGATTTATTGAAACGGAGGAAAAATCCATGGCTGAGACAAGAGAAGAATTAGGTTTTGCAGAAGTTGGAAATGCTGTGAAGCCGCAGGAGCAGGAAACAGACAAAAAGAAGATGGAGGAGATCACCCTTAAATTTGGAAAGGGATGCGTAGGCGAGCCTTTTACAGCCAAAGACGGCAAGGAGTATGTCAGTATCCTCATTCCGAATAAGGACGAGAACGACCACAGACCCTGGGCGACCTTTGTGGCACGCTCAAATGCGGTACATGAGGACAAGTTCGGAAAAGGGATGTGGACGAAGCTTCCCGCTGAGGGGCATACCACTATCCGTCGTCAGGTGGTTATTGGCACAGGTGAGGACGGGAAACGCCAGTGGGAGACACAGAGTACCAAAGTAACTAATCGTGAGCTTAAAAGCATGGTGGAGTTTTACAAGGAAAAGGAAAAAAGCTCTGTCCTTGGGAAACTGAACGAGAAGAAGGCTGAGGCTGCAAAGATAGCGGAAATGAGACCGCAGGGGCAGACGAAGGCAAAAGAAGCCGTGATTTAAGGAGGTGGCGGTATGCGACTTGTGATAGCGGAAAAGCCCAGCGTGGCAGCATCCATTGCGAAGGTGATAGGTGCTAACAACAAGAAGGACGGATATTTGGAGGGAAATGGCTACCTCGTTTCATGGTGTCTGGGGCATCTGGCTGAGCTGGTAAATCCTGATGCTTACGATGAAAAGTATAAGAAATGGGAATACAGTTCCCTACCCATCATCCCGGAGCATTGGAGATATCAAGTAAAGCCGGATGTCAGACAGCAGTTTGATGTGCTTAAAAGCCTTATGAATAGACCTGATGTTACGGAAGTTGTGGAGGCGACAGATGCGGGAAGGGAGGGCGAGCTGATTTTTCGGCTCGCATATAAGCTTGCAGGATGTAAAAAGCCTTTTAGTCGCCTGTGGATTTCTTCGATGGAAGAGATTGCCATTGAGGATGGATTTCATAATCTTAAGCCCGGCAGAGAATATGACAGCCTTTACGAATCAGCACTTTGCAGGCAGCAGGCGGACTGGCTCGTGGGTATCAATGGGACGAGGTTGTTTACCGTGCTTTACATGGGCAAGGTCTTGAAAGTGGGCAGGGTGCAGACGCCTACGCTTGCAATGATAGTGGACAGGGAAAGGACGATAAATGGTTTTGTCAAGAAGCCGTATTATGTGCTGTCCCTTGAAGCGGATGGTATCCATGCTATATCCGAGGAATACGATACACGGGATATTGCGGAGGAAGACAGGAATAAATGTGTCGGCAAGCCTGCGTCAGTAAAGAGTGTGACGGATGAGGAAAAGGGCATAGCACCGCCGAAGCTGTATGACCTGACAAGCCTACAGAGGGACGCAAATAAAATCTTTGGATTCACGGCAAAACAGACGCTGGAATATACCCAAAGCCTCTATGAGAAGAAGCTCGTCACATATCCGAGAACGGACAGCAGGTATCTGACAGATGATATGGAACAGACGGCAAAGGATGTTATAGCCGCCTGTAATGTTTTTGATTTCATATCCGGTCTTTCCTTTTCTCATAAGGGGGAGGTCAGAAGGGTACTTAACACAAAGAAAGTTACAGACCACCATGCGATCATTCCCACCCTTGAAATAAAAAAGGGGATTCCTACCGGGTTAAGTGATGGGGAAAGCAAGGTCTTATGTCTTATTGCGACAAGGTTGCTTGCCTCTACCGATAAAACCCATGAATATACGGCTCGAAAGGCTGTGATTGAGTGCGGAGGCATCATATTTACGG
>JBGUQP010000385.1:0-2771 GCA_045131145.1 Lachnospiraceae bacterium
CACATGCTGATCGCTTCCGATCTTTATGCCTGACACGATGGCGGCAAGCTTATTGGTGTAATCGATTCCCGCAAGGGATTCGTCCACAAAGCCGAAGACAAGAAACATCCTGACCCCCAGAGGAACATCCTCCCACGCGGTCTTATAAGCCTGCATAAAGACTGCAAGGTAAAGATCATAGAATCCGGCGGCCAGATTGCGCCTGAGCTTCCTTGTTTTGTCCTCGCTTCCGTACCTGTCGGTATTGTTAATGAATTCTTCGAGATTGGATGAAAAGGCATTAAAGAGTTCCGGATCCGGTGCAGCGAAATCCTTTATCGCATTAAGACAGTTGCTTATCGATTCATCAGCTGCCCCTGTGACTGTATCCGGACTGCCCTCTGCCCTGGCGGCAGCCTTTTCCCGGGTAAGGAGCCAGTGGTTCTTAAAGTCTCTGGATGCGGCAGTGAACTCACTTATGTATTCCATTACTTCCGACATAAAGTCACGCGACTCAAGAGCATACATATTGACTGTAAGTCCGATGCCGAGTCCTATACTGGGAACGGAATAGAATTCCTTTTTGAACTTCGTCTCGTTCGCATAGAGGTCCTCTACAAAATCCCTGTGCCATCCCTTGGCCTTATCGAGCATTTCGGGGGCCTTGAAGGTCTTGAGTTCATCAAATGATCTGGGGGTTATCCCGGCCTGTATGGCAAGGGAAGGATACTCTTCCAGGGCGGACTGAAGCCTTGCGTATTCGGTCCTTGCGAATTCCATAGTGTCAAGAACCGCGCTCTGCATGTTCTTGGCAAAGCGGACGCTTCCCGCAACAAGAGTTGATAGAAGCTTGGGGTTGCCCTTCAGGAGAGCAACCAGTGAAGCTTCAGACTCGTATGGATAAGAATATACAGTTGTATCCTCCGAGGTTTCATATGTGAAGATGTACTTATCGCCCGGAAATTCACCCGTACCGATAATACTTCCCGGAAGGAGATCGATGGTGCAGTAATCACCGCTGGCCCTGACGACTCCTTTTGTTATGATATCAAGGGTTCCCACGGAATCCTTCATACTTTCGTAGATAACTGTTCCTGCCGGAATTGTTCTGTTTGTCATGAAGTGCTCCCGATATATCTGTTTTACATATGCTAAACGTCATATTTGCACCCTAATATTATACCTCAAATTACAGGCCCTATACAAAGTATTTTTTGGATGCATAAATCCCGAAAACATGTTATATTAAATCAGTATGCAAACTCTTATTGTTAAAGCGGATGAAAACAATATAAACGCGGATGATTTGCTTAAGGCCGGCAGGATCATCAGGGAGGGAGGACTGGTTGCCTTTCCCACGGAAACGGTTTACGGTCTCGGGGGAGATGCCCTTAATCCCGAGGCATCCGAGAAGATATATGCGGCCAAGGGGCGGCCGTCGGATAATCCGCTGATCGTTCACATATACCGGATGGAGGACCTATATAAGGTTGCGGCGGACGTAAGCGATGATGCGGTGAAGCTGGCCGGGAAGTTCTGGCCGGGTCCTCTTACAATGATATTTAAGAAGAAGCGGATAGTTCCCATGGAAACCACGGGAGGCCTTGATACGGTAGCCGTAAGAATGCCGTCAAACAGGATAGCGGCAGCCTTTATTGAGGCAGCAGGCGGATTTGTTGCGGCACCCTCAGCCAACCTCTCAGGCAGGCCTTCACCGACCGAGGCTTCACACGTGATCGAAGATATGACCGGCCGTATAGATATGATAATAGACGGAGGCAGGTCCGTGATAGGGCTTGAGTCAACCATATTGGATATGACGGAGCCCGTACCCATGATCCTGCGTCCCGGTTATATCACGGGTGAAATGATCCGGGATGCCATTGGCGGTGTTTCGTATGATCCGGCGGTTTTCGGAGAAGTAAATGAAGGGAGCCGTCCGAAGGCACCGGGCATGAAATACAGGCATTATGCACCCAGGGGAGAACTAACCATCATTAAGGGTGACAGGGATGCGGTCGTAAGATATATGAGGGAAGCCCTTGACAGGGGACTTAAGGAAGGACTCAGGGTCGGGATCATAGCGACCGAGGAAACCAAGGATAATTACAGGGACGCCACACTTCTTATGAATGTGGGCGCAAGGGATGATGAGGAAGAGATCGCCCGCCACCTCTACTCGGTTTTGCGAAGGTGTGACGATGAGGATATAGACCTTATCTATTCCGAGGATTTCTCCACCCCCCGCATAGGGCAGGCCATCATGAACAGGCTTATCAAGGCCGCAGGCCACAGCCTTGTGGAAGTGTAAGGAACTGTGATATATTTATTTAAGTATGAGTTTTTTAAGGAGGAAATATGAAAATAGCAATAGGCTGCGATCACGGAGCATTTGACATGAAGCTTCTTATCATGGAGCATCTTAAGGAACAGGGACATGAGATAAAGGATTTCGGGAGCTACGATAAGAATTCCATTGACTATCCTGCCATAGGACGGGCAACTGCCGAAGCAGTGGCAAGCGGTGAATGTGAAAAGGGTATTGTCCTGTGCACGACCGGTATAGGTATTTCGATAGTTGCCAACAAGGTTAAGGGAGTAAGGGCTGCCCTCTGCAATGACTGCACCAGCGCAAGGCTTACGAGGATGCACAATGATGCCAATGTACTGGCACTTGGCGGCGGTGTCATCGGTCCCAACCTTGCACTTGATATAGTTGACATTTTCTTCTCGACGGAATTCTCCGGTGAAGAGAAGCATGTGCGCAGGCTGTCACAGATCGCAGGAATGGA
>JBGUQP010000386.1:0-3475 GCA_045131145.1 Lachnospiraceae bacterium
CTGTTATAATAGTATTCGCTGTTTTCAAGATCGATCTTTTCCGGCTTATCCGGTTTTACTGCCTTCATTGCCTTTACCTGCTTGCCCGCCTTAACAGTCCTGTCAGTTTTAACCTTCTTCTCTTTTACCATCCTTATACCTTCCCTTTATCAATACATCGGTTTTATATTACAGTGCGTTGATTATCTTCCTGTTCCTTATGACCGGTTTTAAAGCGAATACCTCTTCGAAGAGGTCCGACTTCCTGTAGAAGAATCCCTTCTCCAGATCGAAATCCTCATCCGAATCGATCGTTATCTGGAATTCACCCTCCTTGATGCTTGTCTTGATCCCCTTAAGCTTTATGCGGTAACTTCTGCATATTCCGTCGGCAACCCTGAATATGGCCGTCAGCTTGGCAACGATAAGATATGCATCCCTGTCAAGAAGAGTGTTGGCTGACCTGTCCTTGTAATATATGAAAGCGACCTTGTTATACCTTACGACATTAGCTATTATCTCCCGTTCCGTGTGGGACAAACCGATCATCTCGGTCGCCATTATGATCTCATATCCGCATTCCGCTGCAGCCTCCAAACTTATATACTTACCGCAGTCTGCAAGCATTGATGCGATCCTTAAGAGAAGCCTCTCCCTCTTACCCATTTTATGGATCTTTCTTGTGTCATCATATATTGACAGTGCCACCTCCTCAACTAGACGGTTCCTCTCTATATTGCCGCCGTAGCGCTTACATAAGACTTCGGCCGCCGCCATTATATCATCTTCAAAATCATGCGAAACACTGAGCAGCTTATTATTCTCCGCATACTCATAGGCTATACCGTCGGAAAGGGAAACCCCCGGAACCCATAAGGTGGATGCATTCATCATATCCGCTATCTTCGCGAGCAGGACAATGGATTGGGGAAGCAGAACTGCACTCTCTTCATCAAGTCCCATTGCCGATGCTATATACTCCGTTGACCTGGACCGGTATGTTCCTATAAGTTTCTTGAACTCATCATATGATACGATATTATCCTTGAACTTTATAGCTCTCATAGCCCGTGAGATATAGTCATCAACGACTATTATATTGCATATCCTGCGGTCGCCCAGATACAGGCTTTTAAATGACTCTAACTGGTTATCTATAAGTTCTCCCAGGAGCTGAACGTAATTAATCGTCTTGGCCTGGAGCGATGAAAGCATATCCTTTACCCTCAGTACACCCAGTCTTATATTCTGGGTGGTTACCAGGGCATCCTTTTCGAAAAGGGATATCTGTATGCTTCCGCCGCCTATATCCACTATGGCACAGCTCTTTTTCATCATTTCATCGAAGATATTGCCCCTTGATGCAACTGCCTTATAATGCATAAAGCGCTGTTCCGAATTGCTAAGGACATCTACCCTGATACCTGTGCGGAGCTTGATCTGCTCAAGAACTACGGTTGTATTGTCAGTCTCCCTTATTGCAGATGTGCCGTATGCCTTATAGGCGTCCACCTTGTAGGATTTCATTATCTTTTCAAACTCAGACAGGACATCGCATAACTCGTCCATTCTGGCAGGACTGACCTTGCCGGTATGGTAGGTATCCGTTCCGAGTTCGATCCTGTGACGGATATGATCGATCTGTTTGATACCCCTGCCGGTTGAAATCTCGAAAATTTTCATTGCAACTTCATATGAACCGACGTCTATTGCTGCGAAACATTTCATATTATGTATCTCCTTCTTTGCTACAATGCAAACACACCCCTTATGTGCGAGCACAACATGGTGTATTTACAATTTATGTGCTGTCCCCAGTATATGATCGACAAACTGCTGAGCCGTTCTTCCGGATAATCCTCCGTGTGCAAGCTCCCACTTATCTGCCGCGGCAAGTAATTCCTCTTCGGACATGTCAACATTATTTCTTTTTGCAAGTGTCCTTACTATCTCATGGAATTCCTTCTTGTTGGGCTTCTCGAAGTAGATCGATACCCCGAACCTGTATGCAAGGGACAGCTTCTCCTGCATGGTATCCGATTTATGTATCCCGTTATCAATCCTTATATCATCCCTGTCGGACCAGGTCTCCTTAATAAGGTGGCGCCTGTTGGATGTAGCATAAATAAGAATGTTGGACGGTTTTTTCTCAAGGCCTCCTTCTATCACTGCCTTAAGGTATTTATAGTCTGTCTCGAAATCCTCAAATGACAGGTCGTCCAGGTATATGATGAACTTATAATTTCTTGTCTTAAGCTGTGCGATCACATCATTTATATCCCTGAACTGATGCTTGTATAACTCTATGATCCTAAGACCCTTATCATAATACCTGTTCATTATACCCTTGATCGCGCTTGACTTGCCGGTTCCCGCATCACCGAAGAGCAGACAGTTGTTGGCCCGCCTGCCCTCAACGAAGGCTTCGGTGTTTTCTACAAGTTTCTGCTTGGCTATCTCGTAACCGACCAGATCTTCAAGATACACGTGAGCTATATTTGTAATGGGTCTTATCACAACTTCATCCTTCCTGTTGTGATCAACCCTGAAGGCCTTGTGAAGGCCGAACTTACCGACTCCGAAACATTTGTAGAAATCGGATACCGTATCCATGAAAGCCTGGGGAGTCTTAGCCCCGGCAAGTGCCGTACCAAGTTCACACATACGGTCTCGTACACGTTTATTGAATATCTTACCGGCATCATCGACCCCGTCATAATCAAGTATAAGGTTAATGCATTCTATGTTAAGTGCTTCCGCAACTTCGGAAAAATCATACTCAAACATTTCCTTGAATATGACAAAGTCATGCAGGGCCAGTTCATTTATTGTTCCCGGGACAGAGCCGCGAAGCTCTGCGGCCATCGAATAGGAATTCTCGTTATTTGCAAGAAGATAGGTTAAGTACATCTGCCACAGGTTACCCCTGTATCCGTGATCCGTTGCCAGTTCCACAAGCCTGGATACGATATCAAACAAAAGGGTCCTGTAATCCACATGCTCTTCTTCGTCATAACCAAACTCGTATTCATATACAAGCCTGGACATATCATTTAATATATCGCCTCTTTTAAAGTTACGGTATAAAATAAGTTCTCCGTCTCTGAACATTGTAGTCTCCCGTGATAATATGTTGTCTATTCATAACAGACTCTGAATAGTGTAAATATATTGTATCATATTTCTTATGATATGTTATAATAAACATAGGGGAAAGATATAATTTTTCAGCTGTTCTTCAGCAGGGGGTACTGACTATGGCGAAAAAGAAAAACAAAGGCCGAACGGCCATAATTATCATATTATTTGCTTTACTGATATGTCTTATCGTATTTCTTGTTATTTTTGCGGACAAGAGGATGAATGTTCCCGACAATCCCGCAGGCACCATCGGAAATACCGGAGGTAACTTAAATAACGAGGGCCTCTTCTGCCAGGACGGTGATACGGTTTACTTCTCCAACCCCAATGACAATTTCAATCTTTATTCCATGGA
>JBGUQP010000387.1:0-3998 GCA_045131145.1 Lachnospiraceae bacterium
ACGGCAGGATGAAATAGGCACTCCCTTCTGCATAACATATGATTTTGATTCGGAAACGGATGGGGCTGTTACAGTAAGAGACCGCGACAGCATGGAGCAGGAGCGTATTAAAATTGATGATCTTAAGGCTTATTTCGAGGATAAGTTCACCTTTTAAAGATCAATAACCACCGGCTTTTACAGGAACATATCCGTGCGGATATGTTCCTATATTTATGCTATATTTTTGTATAAATATTTGATATAATATCTACATTGATATATATTTGTAATAAAACATAGGATGATGGTGTTTTTAAGTGCGTGATTTTTCCAGACGGTTCATTAATATATCAGTCGCTGTGGGGATGCTGATCTTAAGCATTCTTACGTGTGTTCATAATATTTACGGGGCAACGGAATCCGAGGAGTTACGTGAGGTTTCGGTTGCTTATTTTTATGATGAGAGTTATTTCGGTGAGAATTACGACAAGGGTACAAAGAGCGGTTTCGGTTATGAGTATCTTCAGGCCATAGGTAATTTCTCAGGCTGGAAATATAATTACGTATACGGCGATTTCAATTCCCTGCTTGAACAGTTCATGCTGGGCAAGATAGACCTTATGCCCGGTATGCCCAGGTCTTTTAATGAGACTGCTTATTATGATGATCTTGAAGCCAAGGCTAAGAACGAGGAGATCAAAAACAGTATTAAGCAGAATCAGATTGATGTACTTTTCCCCAATCAGCCCATGAATTCGGTTGATTATTATCTGTGTCTTCCCTCCGGTACCAACTCTGATACCTTTATGATAACCAGTATATCGCATACCACGCTCGGAGTTCCTTCGGCAATTTCCGAATATGCTGAGGAATGGGACAAGAAACTGGGTTTATATTGCGACATCACCGTTTATGACAGTGAGGCAGCATGTATCAATGCCCTTAATAACGGTGAAGTGAAGGCAATCTTTTCACAGAACAGTGCCGCGGAAGAAGGACTTGTAGTTACAAGGAAGGCCGGAAGCGTTGACTATTATCTTGCAGTCAGTTCCAAAAAAAGAACCCTGTTAAAGTCAATAAACAATGCCGTTGAGACTATTTCAACATCTACCGAGGGAATGCTTGCAAGTATTCAGAACACCTTCGATTCAACAGGTAAATTCGAAAAGAACCTGAGAGGGGTCGAACTTGACTGGGTTGATACACATGATTCAATCCAAGTGGGTACGCTTAAGGACTTCCAGCCATACAGTCACTATAATGAGGAAACCGGTGAGACCTCTGGATTTATATATGAAGCCTTTCGGGAATTCATGAATTCACTTGATATAAATGTTGAAGTTGAATTTAATCATTATGGAGACTATGACGAGCTTATCAAAGCTTTGGAAGCGGGAGAAGTGGATGCCGTCTTTCCCGTGCCGGCCTATCTGTATCAGTCGGAGCTTAACAATTACGTTTTTACCAATGTCATTGCGGATGAAACAATGACACTTATCTATAAGGACGTATATACCGAAGGATCTCTTGCATCCGTTGCCTATCCCGTAAAGGGTATTGCAAAGTATTTTGATGAGGAATATTATTCATCGAGCCAGATGTTTGAATATCCCACGGAAGAAGCATGTATGCAGGCTGTAGAGGATGAAAATGTAACCTGTACAATTTTAAGGGCGAAGACAGCTGACCTGATTACAGACGGCAATAAAGATCTTGCCAATCTCAAGATGATCACTCTCCCTCAGAAGCTTGAGATGTCAATAGGTGTAAAGAGAGGGAACATCGGACTTTATACCCTCTTAAACAGGGCTTCATATATCACATCCAAGGGGAAGGCCCTTAATTATCTGTTGCTTGAAGCCCAGTCTGTAGACCATAATCCTAAAAAAACCGGCATTGCCGCCCTTATCAGTTCCGAGGGTTTCGTTTTTGCACTGATAATCCTGTTGCTTGTTATAATAATAATCCTGCTTGCAACTTCAATGATCCGGGTGGTCAGGGCCAGCCGTAAGCTTAAGAAAGCCAACACAGAGATAAAGGGTGTTGCCCAGCTGCAGCAGCAGAACTTCGACATCATCGGTATTCTGGCAAGAGATTATTCATCAGTTTTCAAGGTAAACTTAGAGACTGAAGATCTACAGACCTTCCGTCTTGAAACAAACGATGACGGCAGGTTCGGTAACATGATCAGGCTCGGTGCCAAATATACCGATATATTTAACCAGTATGTAAGAGACAATGTGTATGAGGATGATAAGCCTAAAATGTATGATGAGATCGGTATACCCATCATCAGAAAGAAGCTTAAAAAGCGTAACTCATATGCAGTACGTTTCAGAAAGATAGTACCGGATGACGAGCCAAGATACTATGAGTTCAGGGTATCGACGGTTGATATAGATGTAACCGGTAAGGTTTTAAGCGTTGTAATTGCTTTCATCGACTGTAATGATGAAATACTTCATGAAATGAAATACATGAAGGGCCTTGAGAAGGCTCTTAAGAGTGATGCCGTTATAACAGGTCTTACAGGTGACTTTGACTGGGTGGCATATGTGGCAAATGTTGAGACCAAGGATTCGGTCGGAGTAACACATTACCGCATAGGCGATATGTTCCTCGAAAGGTTCACCCAGTGGGAGAATGAGAATAATTACAACCATATGATGAGCCTTATTGCCGAGACTCTCATCATACCTGAAGACAGGAAGCAATTCCTTAATGACACAAGTAAGAGTCATATCAAAAAGCATTTGACTCACGAGGTTGCTTATTTCGTCAACTTCAGGATAGTAAAGAACGGTATGGTTGAGTACTATCAGATGAAGTGTGTTGCAGATATTGCAGACGGCAGGCTTTATGGCTTTATCTTAGGCTTCCACAGTGTCGATGATGAGATCCGTAAAGAGAGAGAACAGCAGGAGAAGCTTGAGCAGAAGGTTCAGGAACGTACCATACAGCTCAAGGAGAAGAACGAATCTCTTAACAGGATGAACAATGACATTATCGAGCTTATGGGTAATGTCGTTGAAGGAAGGGATGAAGAGAGCGGACAGCATGTACGCAGGGTTAAATCCTTTACCAATATCATGGCCAATCAGATCATGTCTGATTATCCTGAATACGGCTTAACACCTGAGCTTGTTGATATCATAACCTCGGCCAGTGCCCTTCATGACGTAGGTAAGATAATGATTCCTGACAGCATACTGCTCAAACCGGGACGTCTGACCGAAGAAGAGTTTGCGATAATGAAGACCCATACCTTAAGCGGATGTGAGATCCTTAATAAGATGCCGGGTGACTGGGATAAGACATATATGCGTATATCCATGGAAATATGCCGTCATCACCATGAGAAATACGACGGTAAGGGATATCCTGATGCCCTGGCAGGAGATATGATCCCTATTTCCGCCCAGATCGTATCTGTGGCCGACTGCTATGATGCACTGGTAAGTAAGCGTGTTTATAAGGATGCATATTCATGTGAAGAAGCATATAACATGATAAGAAACGGTGAATGCGGAACCTTCTCGCCCAAGCTTATGGACAGCTTTTCAAGATGTAAGGATCTTTTCGAACTGCAGGTGAAGATAACACAGAATGGCTGATGAAGTACGTAAGTTTATAGCAATAGATCTTAAGTCCTTTTATGCATCTGTCGAGTGCATGGACTTAAAGCTTGACCCTTTAACTACCAACCTTGTGGTTGCAGATACATCAAGAACAGAGAAAACCATATGTCTTGCCGTTACTCCTTCGCTCAAGGCTTACGGGATTCCTGGAAGGGCCAGGCTTTTTGAGGTTATAAGCGCCGTAAAAAAGATAAATGAGGAGAGGCTTAAAAAGATAACTCCTCATGATTTCAGAGGCAGTTCAAGCAATTCCCTGGAATTATCAAATGACCCATATCTTAAACTTGATTATATTGCGGCAGTACCGCGCATGTCCCGATATATGGAAATGAGCACCCATATTTATAATATCTATCTTAAGTATATTGCACCCGAGGA